>DRLG01000069.1 GCA_011053135.1 Chromatiales bacterium | reverse complement strand
GCTGGTTATCGACATTGATAAAGCCGCGCTCATCGACTGCAACACCGGCTTTATCCGCATCGATCAACAGGCCATTGGGTGTGCGGCCGATTGAGACTAGCACACGGTCAAAGGTCTCCTGTGCTGGCGCCCCCTTGCCTTCAAATGAACAGACCATGCCACCATCCGAAGGTGCTATCGCGGTGACTTTGGTGTTGAGGTAGATATTTTCATAACGTTTTTTGATGCGGCGCTCCAGTGGTCGCACCACATCGCGATCCACCCCCGGAATCAAGCCGGAAGATAGCTCAACAATGGTGATATCAGAACCGAGTGCGTCATAGACGGTTGCCATCTCCAGCCCGATGATTCCACCCCCGACAACGAGTAAGCGCTTCGGTACTTCAGCAATCTCCAGCGCATCGGTTGAATCCATCACACGCGGATCATCCCACGGAATAAACGGTAGCTTGGTGACACGGGAGCCTGCGGCGATGATGCAGTTTTCAAAACTGATGGTTGTCTTAGTACCATCATCCGCTACCACCTCAATGGTGTTGCCTGATGTGAACTTGCCGTAACCGTGAACAATCTCCACCTTACGCTGTTTGGCCAGCCCTTTGAGGCCACCGGTCAGCTTATTGATCACCCCCTCTTTATGGGCGCGCAGTTTATCGATATCGATCTCTGGTTTATTGAAGGCGACACCGATCTCGGAAAATTCTTCCGCTTCATTGATCACCTGTGCGGTGTGCAGCAGCGCTTTTGATGGAATGCAGCCAACGTTCAGACAGACGCCACCGATGTTCTGGTAACGCTCAATCAGGATCACCTTCTTACCAAGATCTGCCGCGCGAAATGCGGCCGTGTAGCCACCGGGGCCAGAGCCCAATACAACAACCTCAGCCTCTTTATCTACCTCGCCGTGATAGCTTGCGGCTTTGGGGGGCGGTGCCGGTTTTGATACGGGTGCCGTCTCGTTTGCTGGCGTAGATGCTGCGGCTGTTTCGGTGGCCGCTTCCGAAACCTCCAGCTTAATCACAGGGCTACCCTGTGAGACCTTATCCCCCACGGCAACCAGCACGGCTTTCACCACACCCCCTTGCGGTGCTGGAATCTCCATCGCCGCCTTATCGGACTCGACCGAGATCAGCGAATCTTCCACCTCAATGGTGTCGCCTTCATTGACCAGCACCTCGATCACTTCGACATCTTCAAAGTCGCCCAGATCTGGCACAGGAACATCTATCACCTGACTCATGGAATGATCTCCTGTTACAGCAGTTCTTCAGCGGCGCCGGCGAGCACACTGCTGAGGAAGGTGGTAAAACGTGCGCCGTCTGCACCATCGATCACACGGTGATCATACGATAGCGCCAGTGGCAACATCAGCCGGGGATCGAACCCTTCGCCGTTCCAGACCGGTTGCATCTTCGAACGGGAGACACCGAGTATCGCCACCTCCGGTGCATTTACGATCGGGGTGAATTTAGTACCGCCGATTCCGCCCAGACTGGAGATGGTAAGGCAGCCGCCCTGCATATCAGCGGGTTTAAGTTTTTTATCACGCGCCTTGATGCTGATCTCGCCCATCTCGGTGGCGATCTCAACCAGGCTCTTCTTATCGGCATCACGAATCACCGGTACCACCAGCCCATCTGGCGTATCGACGGCGATACCGATGTTGTAATATTTTTTATAGATCAGGTTTTCACCACTCGCATCGAGTGAGGAGTTAAAACGAGGAAACGCTTTCAGACCCGCCACCACCGCCTTAACGAGGAATGCGAGCATGGTAATGCGAATCCCCTGCGCTTTATATTCAGCCACCATCACTTTACGGAACGCCTCTAACGCTGTGATATCGGCATCATCAAACTGTGTGACATGCGGAATGGTAACCCAGTTGCGATGCAGGAACTTGCCGGTAAGTTTATTGATCTTGGTGAGCTTCTTGCTCTCGACCTCACCCCACTTGCCGAAGTCGATCTCTGGCATCGGTGCGACTTCAAGACCACCCGCTGTCGCGCCGCCATGGATCATCACATTTTTTACAAACGCCTTCACATCTTCCTGCGTAATGCGCCCCTTACGGCCACTACCGCTAACACTGCCGAGGTTGACCCCGAGTTCGCGTGCAAATTTTCGTACGGATGGGCTGGCGTACGCTTTGGCAAAACTGCTCTCATCGATCTTTGTCGGCACCACTGGCGCTGCCCGGCGCGGTGCCGCCTGAGGCGCTGGCTGAGGTGCCGCCGGCGCTGCTGGCGCAACGGGTGCTGGTGCTGGAGCGGGTGACGACTCGGCCTCTGGCGCTGCAACGGGCGCATCGTCGGCAGGTTCCAGCATGGCGATCACACTGCCTTCTGAAACCTGATCACCGATGGCGACCTTAAGCTCGGTAATCACACCGCCCTGCGGTGCCGGAATCTCCATCGCCGCCTTATCGGACTCGACCGAGATCAGTGAATCTTCCGCCTGTACGGTATCGCCTTCTGCGACCAGTATCTCGATCACTTCAACGTTGTCGAAGTCACCAATGTCCGGAACTAATATCGCTATTGCCATCTCTTTGTCCTCTTAGGCCGATGCCGGATTCTGTTTGTCGGCGTCGATGCCATATTTTGCGATCGCATCCGCAACCGTCGCCGTCGCAATCTTCCCTTCGTCGGCCAGTGCCTTGAGTGCGGCAACCGTTACGTGGTGGCTGTTGACCTCAAAGTGTTTACGTAGCTGTGCGCGGGTATCACTGCGACCAAAGCCGTCGGTGCCCAGCACTTCGTAGCGCCCCGGCACCCATTTACGAATCTGTTCCGCATAGCTCTGGATGTAATCAGTTGCGGCGATAAACGGCCCCTCACGGTCAGCCAGCACCTGCGCAATGTAAGGGGTCTTTGCACTCTCTGCTGGATGGAGCCTGTTCCAGCGATCAACCCGCTGCGCCTCGCGCGACAGCTCGGTAAAGCTGGTCGTGCTCCAGATATCGGAGGCGACACCCCAGTCACGCTGCAGCAGTTCACTCGCTTCGATCACTTCACGCAGGATGGTGCCGGAGCCCATCAGCTGCACGCGATTGCTCTTTTCACCACTACCCTCTTTAAACAGATAGATCCCTTTGATGATCCCCTCTTCAGCCCCTTCAGGCATCGCAGGATGGGTGTAGTTTTCATTCATCGCGGTGACGTAATAGAAGACATTTTCCTGTTCACCATACATGCGGCGCATGCCGTCATGAATGATCACCGCCATCTCGTAGTTAAAGGTGGGGTCGTAGCTGACACAATTTGGAATCGTGCCCGACATAATCAGGCTATGGCCATCCTGATGCTGCAACCCTTCACCCGCGAGGGTGGTGCGCCCAGCAGTACCACCAATCATAAAACCGCGCGCCTGCATATCACCTGCGGCCCAGGCGAGATCACCGATGCGCTGGAAGCCAAACATCGAGTAGTAGATATAGAATGGAATGGTATTCACACCGTGCGAGCTATAAGAGGTTGCCGCGGCAATCCATGAAGACATCGCACCCGCTTCGTTGATCCCCTCTTCGAGGATCTGACCGCTCTTGTCCTCTTTGTAGAACATGATTTCATCTTTATCCTGCGGGGTGTAAAGCTGCCCCACCGATGAGTAGATGCCGAGCTGACGAAACATCCCTTCCATACCAAAGGTGCGCGCCTCATCCGGCACGATCGGCACGATATGTTTACCGATCTTTTTGTCACGGCAGAGCAGCGTTAACATCCGTACCCACCCCATAGTGGTCGACATCTCTTTCTCACCGCTGCCGACAAGTAGTGGTTCAAAGATAGATAGCGGCGGGATCGCTAGCGCATCAATTTTATCGCTCCGTGCTGGCAGGTAGCCGCCCAGCGCCTGGCGTCGCGCATGCAGGTATTGCATCTCTTCCGAGTCTGCGGCGGGCAGGTAGTATTTGCCGGCTGCTGCCTCTTCATCAGTTAACGGGATGTTGAAACGGTCACGAAAGGCGATCATGTCATCATCATCAAGTTTCTTCTGTGAATGGGTACGGTTCTGCGCTTCACCGGCAGAGCCCATGCCGTAACCCTTGACGGTATGGGCCAGGATTACCGTCGGCTGACCACTGTGGTTAACCGCGGCCTGATAGGCGGCATAGACCTTGTGCGGATCATGTCCACCGCGATTAAGGCGCCAGATATCGTCATCCGACATCTTCGACACCATCGCCTTCAGTTCCGGGTATTTGCCAAAAAAGTGTTCGCGCACATAGGCGCCATCTTTGGACTTGTAGTTCTGGAAGTCGCCATCGACCGCTTCCATCATCCGTTTCTGTAGCAGGCCATCTTTATCTCTGGCCAGTAGTGGATCCCAGTAGCTGCCCCACAGCACTTTAATCACATTCCAGCCGGTGCCGCGGAAATTGGCCTCCAGCTCCTGAACGATCTTGCCGTTACCACGCACCGGGCCATCCAGGCGCTGCAGGTTGCAGTTAACGACCCACACCAGGTTATCGAGCTTTTCGCGTGATGCGAGTGAGATGGCGCCCAGGGTCTCTGGCTCATCACTCTCACCATCACCAATGAATGCCCACACCTTGCGCCCTTCAGTCTTTGCAAGGTTACGATGTTGCAGATATTTCATAAAGCGCGCCTGATAGATCGACATCAACGGCCCAAGCCCCATCGATACTGTTGGGAACTGCCAGAAGTCCGGCATTAGGTGTGGGTGCGGATAAGAGGAGAGGCCGCCGCCATCGACCTCCTGGCGAAACCTGTCGAGCTGCTCCTCTGTGAGGCGTCCTTCAAGAAAGGCGCGTGCATAGGTGCCCGGTGAGGCGTGCCCCTGTGAAAAGATCAGGTCGCCGCCAAAGTCTTTCGTGGGGGCGCGCCAGAAATGGTTAAAGCCAACATCATAGAGGGTCGCGGCCGAGGCAAAGCTGGCGATGTGGCCACCCAGTTCAGCACTCTTGCGGTTGGCCTTCACCACCATCGCCATCGCGTTCCAGCGGATGTAGCTGCGGATGCGGTCTTCAATCGCAGCATCGCCCGGCAGTGGCGCTTCGAGGTGAGTCGGAATGGTATTCACATAAGCGGTGTTGGCCGAATAGGGGAGATTGGCACCGCTGCGGCGCGCCTTATCGATCATCTGTTCTAACAGGAAATGAGCGCGCTCAACCCCTTCGTTTTCGATCACCGCCTCCAGTGAGTCGACCCACTCCTGGGTTTCAACGGCATCGATATCGGGTAACTGCGATTGCTGGGACATTCATCCAACCTCTTTATTGAATTCCGCCATCTGTTGACGCGCGGTTAAATCGTGAAAATGAAATCGTAAAGTAAACATTCAGGAATCTGATCATCAAGACCAGCTATAGATCTTATTGGTAAATTCTGGGCAAGAGAGGCCGGCGCGGTGCCTGGCACTGCTGACAGATCAAATTTATGCTCTTTTTGTTCGCTACCGCCATAAAACCTGCCTACATAATCCTTATTATTGTATCGCCACCGCACTGCCTCCACCATGAATGGGGCGCTCGTCAAACAACCAGCTTATACAAACATGCTTGTTTTTATTAAGATTTTAACAGCTCTGCCCGCTCTATTTTGCTATCTTTGACGGGCGAGCATCGATGCGCGATCTCTCAGGCCCGATATGATCGTTTTTTTCCCGCATCAGGTCAAGAAAAGGCCATTTTTAAAACAGGGGATTCACCATGAAAATTGAGCTAAAACAACAAAAAAGCGCGCTCAGCCAGGCTGCGCTCAACACCATTTCCCACCTGATTATTCTGCTGCCACAAGGCTGCCTTAAAACCGGCTCAAAGCAGGCGTGGCCCAAACTTCCCTATGAGACGGTGCTAAAACAGCGCCTGAAACGCAGCGGCGAGCTTGACGCGATACTCACCACCGACCTGCCCAACAAAGCGAGCACCCACGTCACTCTCGTCGGCATCAAGGAGGAGAGCAGCCGTTTTGAGCAGTTGACACTTGCGCGTCAACTGGCTGCGCCACATCTAACTCACAACCCCGCGACCATTTCAGTCATCGCACCCGGGTTTACAGATGAAGCGGCCGCGCCGCTCTTCAAGGGTGTGGTTGCCGCGCTGCTCGCCGCCAGCAGTGAGATGCCATCGTTCAAAAGCAAGGCGGCAAAACCCTCAAAGCTGCGCACGATTCAACTGCACGGTGTTGCGAAACGGATCGACTTCAGCCGCACAATTGCCGAAGCCAATGGCAACAACCTCGCCCGCCAACTGACAACACTACCACCGAATGAGCTGACCCCCGCCAGCTACCGCAGACGTATTACGAAGCTGTCGAGAGAGAACGGCTGGAAGCTGGCGTTTCTCGACCAGGCTGCGCTCAAACGTAAAAAAGCGGGGGCATTTCTTGCCGTTTGCCAGGGGAGCAGCGAACGCGATGCGGGGATCGTCCATCTCCGCTACACCCCTAAGAGAGGGCGACGTCAACAGACCCCGCTGGCACTGGTGGGCAAGGGTATCTGTTTCGATACTGGCGGCACCAATCTTAAACCAGCACAGCATATGCACGGCATGCATGAGGATATGCAGGGCAGCGCAGTCGCGCTCGGCACTTTCCTGACACTGTCGCAACTCAAGGTTCCTTATGTGGTTGACTGCTGGCTGGCGCTGGCGCAGAACCATATCGGCCCCAACGCCTATAAGCAGAACGATGTGGTGACTGCCAGCAACGGTGTCACCATTGAGGTGATGCACACCGACGCCGAAGGGCGCATGGTGCTGGCCGACACATTGGTGCAGGCCGCCAGGTGCAAGCCTGCGTTGATTATCGACTACGCAACCCTGACCGGCGCGTGCCACTATTCACTGAGTGCGCGTTACAGTGGTGGCTTTACCAATCGTGATGTGCTGATTGATGCGGTGATCTCAGCCGGGCGCAAGAGTGGTGAGCGTGTCTGGCCATTCCCGATCGATAAAGATTTTGATGATGAACTCAAGAGCGACATTGCAGACGTTAAGCAGTGTACCCTCGGTGGCGAAGCGGACCACATCCTGGCCAGCCGCTTTTTGCAACGTTTTGTCGCCGACACCCCGTGGCTCCACCTTGATCTCTCATCTGCCAACAGCAAAGGTGGGCTGGCACACATTCCAACCGACATCACCGGCTTTGGGGTGAGCTTTACCACTCAACTGCTCTTCGATAACAACGCGCTTTCAATAATAAAAGACCGTTAAGCTTTCATATTGAGACCTTTCAACCTATAGGTAAAATGCAGCCGATGGATAACGACATTACGGATCTACAGATTCGACTCACTCACCAGGAGTCAACACTGGAAGCGCTCAACCAGGTGATCATTGATCAACAGAGAATGATTGATCAACTCACCCTCGCCGTTGAACAGCTCAATGAACGAATGAAGGCGATGGCGGATTCAAATATCGCCCATCAGTCTGATGAGACACCGCCGCCGCACTATTAAAGCAGTGTAAAATGGCGGTTATTGTGTGCAAAGCGATACTGGCTCCAGCGCACTGGCACTCATCGGGCGAAGAGATTGCGTCGTCGCTTTACGCCCGGTAATAGCCGTCAATGAGCGCTAATGACAGTTTTGACACCCCTACCGCACCCCGTTACTCTTTAACGAAAGAACGATCACCATTAACCAAAGGAAGCACCGCATGAATGACGGCTCGCCACTCATCGACGCTCAACAGCAGTTTGTCGATGCCCTTAGCAGCAGAACCACCGCCACCGAAACCTGCCGCCTGAGCGCTGCGATCGGTCGCACACTGGCCCGAGATGTGAAAGCGCCTACCGACATGCCCCCTTACCACCGCGCGATTGTTGAGGGGTGGCTGGTCAATAGCGCCGAGACGACGGGGGCTGGTGAGGATGCGCCGGTCAGCTTTAACATCACCGGCAACATCATCCCCGGCGATGAGTGCTGCCCGATGCCCGGCAGCGGTGAGGCGCTTCGGGTAGCCACCGGCAGTATCGTGGTCGATGGTCCGGTCTCGATTGTGCGCCCATGGGAAGGTGAAGAAGATGGCAATACGGTGACCATTACGCGCCCATTCCCACCCCGCTTCTTTATTGAAGAACAGGGCTGCGACCTTAAACAGGGGGCGGTGGCTGTCGCCGCCGGTACGCTGATCACCGCTGCAGAGATCGGTACCATCGCCAGCCTCGGTATCGACGAAATTGAGGTGGCACGCGCACCGATGGTGACAATCTTCTCCTCCGGTGATGAGGTGATCCCCTACACCGACACACTCAAACCCGGCAGTATCCGCGACAGTAACAGCATCATGCTCGCCAGCGCCGTGGTAGAGGCGGGTGGCATCCCGGTTATTGGCGGGATTAAAGGCGATAATTTTGACAAGTTTGTGATGGCAGTGAATACCGCTCTGGCCAATTCAGATATGGTGGTGATCTCCGGCGGCACTGCGGTGGGGGGGCGCGATTTTATCTCCGATCTATTAAAAGAGGTGGGCGAGCTGATTATCGATGGTGTACCGATGCGCTCTGGTCGACCGCTGATCATGGGGCTGGCGGGCGAGATACCTGTTGTCTGTGTTGCCGGCCATCCACCCGAGGCGCTGCGTGGCTTTCATCTATTTGGTGTCGCCGCCATTAACAGACTGCTGGGTAGAAACGCTCCATTACCGCAGGATAGTCAGAACAACCCACCACCCGCCGCACCAAAAGCGTGACATAATAATGTAGAGCGTAGAGGAGATACCATGCCGCAACCACTTACCCTGATCCAACCTGATGACTGGCACCTTCATCTAAGAGACGGGGCAGCGCTGGCAACAACGGTCGCCCATAGTGCAAAACAGTTTGCCCGTGCGATTGTGATGCCGAATCTGAAAACACCGATCACCACCACAGAGCTCGCGATGGCCTATCGTGACCGGATCCTGGCGGCAATTCCCGACGGCCTCGCCTTTAGCCCGCTAATGACCCTTTATCTCACTGATGACACCTCAATCGAAGTGATCAAACGCGCCGGTAACAATAAACATATCGTTGCACTTAAACTCTATCCGGCGGGTGCCACGACTCACTCAGCCTCGGGTGTTACCGATATCGAATGCACCTACTCCATACTGGAAGAGATGATTGAGTTCGATATGCCGCTGCTGATCCATGGCGAGGTGACCGACCCTAGCATTGATGTTTTTGATCGCGAAAAGATCTTCATCGAGCGGCACCTGGAACCGCTAACGCGCCGCTACCCGG
>DRLG01000068.1 GCA_011053135.1 Chromatiales bacterium | reverse complement strand
TTGCATGAGTAATAAAGTGTTTATTACCAGAATTGCTGCATATCTACCTAATGAAGCGGTTAGCAATGATGAAATAGAAGATGTGCTGGGGGTGGTCAACAACAAAAAATCTCGAGCGCTTAAGATTGTATTAAGGAACAATGGAATCAAGTCACGCCATTACGTGCTTGATAAACAGACAGGTCAACCGCAATTTAATAACGCGCAGTTAACTGCTATGGCCGTCAAGGGGCTCAACGATGATGGCTTCTCTATTAATGATGTTGAGTGTTTAAGCTGTGGGACGACGATTGCAGATCAGCTGGTGCCAGGGCATGCGGTGATGGTTCATGGTGAGCTTGGCATCCCGCCCTGTGAAACAGTGACAACGATCGGTGTCTGCTCGTCCAGCATGTCATCACTGAAATATGCCTATATGAATGTAATGAGCGGTTGTAGTTCGAATGCTGTTGCGACGGGGTCTGAGGTGGCGTCACTCACACTACGTGCTAATGCTTATGCCAGTTTAAAGGATGAGCGACCTGCGGAGGATATCAGACGCAGACCTGAGCTGGCGTTTGAGAAGGACTTTTTACGCTGGATGTTGTCAGATGGAGCGGGTGCCATGTTGTTAGAGTCGCACCCCCGCGATGGCCAGCTGTCGCTACAAATCGACTGGCTTGAAGTGATCTCTTTTGCAAATGAACTAGAGTCCTGCATGTATGCGGGTGCGATGAAAGATGCCTCCGGTCAGCTGGTCGGATGGCGTGAATTTTCACTGCAGGAGATGGTAGATAAAGATCTCCTGGCACTCAAGCAGGATGTTAAGTTACTCAATCAGCATATTGTACCGTTGACTCTTGAGCGCGGTTTAACGATGGTCAGAGAAAAGCATCCCCTCTCTGTTGATGACATTGATTACTTTCTGCCTCATATATCCTCTGAGTACTTTCGAGAAAAGCTGGCTCAGGGGCTAGAGAATATCGGTTTTCCACTTTCCCAGGAGAAATGGTTTACAAACCTCACTACCAAAGGCAACACCGGCGCGGCATCCATCTATATTATGCTGGAAGAGTTATTTAATAGTGGTCGATTAAAAAGAGGGGAGAGGATTTTGTGTTTTGTACCAGAGAGTGGGCGGTTCATCAGCTCATTTATGCTGCTAACGGTTGCGTAGCAATGGAAAAAAAGGATGTCCCACAGGATAGTAATGCCACCTTAGACGGCGCGCGCAAGGTGGTCTATGCCGTTGATGAAGATGGTAAATATAATGCAGTCGCGACGACAGGGTGGGCGGTGGAAGAGGTGGTAACCTCCATGGCTGTCGACCATTACACCTACCTGGCACAGGAGGCGTTACTCCGTGCCAGACGCGGCGAGAGCTCTCCGCTTGAATACCACATGTTTACACGCCGTTTAAATGTCGTTACGTTAGCGCAGGCGACCGGGAAATTTCAATGGCTGGTCAAACGCCATTTGAAACAGCCGATAGATCAGCTATCGCCAAAAACAGTGCGCCGATATGCTGAAGCGCTAGGGATGGAGCTCTCTGATCTATCACGGCTTCCTTAACAGGCTAGTACCATCCACTGGCCCAGCTACCATAACTATTCATATCTGGTTTACTTATGATTACCGCTGAATCTTCTATTACCGTGAATAGTGACTATGTGCACCGCCATGCAGCGCACTGTGAAAGTGGTGCCGTATCCTCTCTGTTACGACATTACGGGCTCGATATGAGTGAGGCGATGACCTTTGGCTTATCGTCTGCCCTGATCTTCGCACATTTTCCTTTTGTAAAGGTTGAAGGCTTCCCACTGACCGCATACCGGGCAATGCCTGGCGCAATCGTGAAATCTACTGCCAGATCGATGGGAGTTCGTATGCACCGGGAGCGTTTTCGTGATCCGCAGGCTGGTACAGCGCGGCTGAACGAGTTGCTGGCGCAGGGGCGAGTAGTAGGTATGCAGGCCTCGGTATACTGGCTTCCCTATTTTCCACCCAATATGCGTTTTCATTTTAATGCTCATAATATGGTGGCTTACGGGAGAGAGGGCGATGACTATCTGATTAGCGATCCTATTGCAGAACACCCTGTTACCTGCCCTGCCGCAGACTTGCAGAAAGCGCGTTTTGTAAAGGGGATGTTTGCACCTAAGGGGTTACTTTACTACCCGCTTGATACACCGAGTGAGGTGGATCTTGGCAAGGCAGTGGCGCGTGCGATTAAAAAGACAACATTTGTCATGCTCAATACTCCGCTGCCATTTGTTGGCGTGAGAGGGATACGCTATCTTGCGAAACGGATTAGAGGGCTAGCTCTCAAATCTAGTGATGGCCGTTATGCGCTACTTTTTATTGCGACGATCGTGAGGATGCAGGAGGAGATTGGTACTGGTGGTGGAGGGTTCAGGTTTATATACGCCTCATTCCTTCAGGAGGCGGCAGAAAAAACTGGTGAGTCGCGTCTGCAGGAGGCGTCAGAGTTGATGACCTCTTCCGGCGATGCGTGGAGAGAATTTGCACTGCTGGGAGCCCGCTTCTGTAAAAAGAAGCCTGATGTCACGCTGGATCAGCTAGCCGATGCGCTGTTAGTTTGTGCCGATTACGAAGCGAACGCATTCCGCCTGCTAAGAGCCATTCGCCTTTAAGCCATGCTCTTATATCACTGAGAGAGAGAGTGCCGCATAACGGTGGCCGCGCTTATCTCGATTGATATGTATTAAAGAGTGGCCCCGTTTCTCGCTAATAAATGATGCCACGGTATAGGCGCAGTGCGTTGTGTGAAACGGGACACGGTTAGCGCACTTATAAATCCCGCAAATATTAAGATCAGCTGCGAAGTTCACAGCGGCCTCATCACTCATGTTATCTCCTCCAGCCAGGTAGGTGAGAGGGGGGAGCGCTGCCTGTTTCAGAAAAGATAAGAGTTCCATTTCATCGGCGAAGAATTTAACCCACTCGCAGCAGGCTAACGCATGCTGTGGATATCCCGCACCAATATGCAACCAGCTACTACCTTCTGCTAACGGTGTGTCAGTAGCCAGGTTCATCCGTTGGCGATGTTGCGACAGGGGGTAGGCGCACTCTTCTACACCCCCTACCAGTGCGCTAGGGGTCGCCCGGTAGCTGTTGGCTATATTGAACATGGCCAGATCTAATGCGGTTTCAAAAGGGAATGAGTGGTGAGCGATGGTCAGGTTTGAACTGTGCAACTTCAGGCTCTGAGCAAGATAAAATCCCGCCATATTGTTAGAGATGTTGAGAAACGCCAGCGGCATTGGTGCTTCCTGCTCTTTTAACAGCAGGCGGGTGATATCAGCAACGCCGGCAACGTTTCCCTGCTCTGTCGCCAGGTAGAGATCGCAGTCAGCTTCTATTTCCAGCTGTGACTGATCAAGGCATGATTTTGCCCCAATCAGGGTGAGCTCAATAAAGTGATTGATACGTCGGAAGCGTTTCCCCCAGGCGGCCTGAAGCTGGGGCTTAAGGTCGAGCGCAGATTCGTTTGCCTGCCATGCATGTGCGGCAGCGCCATAGATGTAAGTGAGTCTTCCGTTCATGGCTCGTTAGCGATCACCAGTGATGTGTTGTTGCCCCCAAAACCAAAGTGATTCAACATGATTTTACCCCCGTCAAAGGGGAGCCGCTGCGTCAGTGGTGTGCAGCCACAGGTTTCATCTAGTGTTGTAAAACCGGGGGTGGCGGGGACAAAGTGCTCTTTGATGCATGCCAGCATGATGATGGTTTCAACGACACCGCACGCCCCCAGCGTATGGCCAACATAAGGTTTTAATGATGTGAATGGTGGTAGCTCATCACCAAATAGCCGGCGCATACCCTGCGCTTCAGCGCTATCGTTTGCCGGCGTGCTGGTACCATGCGCCTTGATAACCTTTATATCTGCCGGATGAAGGCCCGTTTCAGTAAGCGCCTGCGCGATGACTGCTGCAATCTTACTCGAGTCAGAAGAGGTGATGTTAACGGAGTCGGTAAGGTTTGCCCCCCCAAGGCAATAATAGGGGCGTGCTGCTGAAAAATCTGATGAGAGCGGTTTATGGCGGCTAATGACAATTGCGCCGATACCTTCACCCAGCACTGTGCCGCTACGATTTTTATCGAAAGGCTGGCAATGTTGCGCTGCCAGCAGTAGCATCGTATTAAAACCCTGTAGCGACATCTGGTTGCGTGTTTCAACGCCGACAACGAGGGCGTTATCCATGCGCCCAGCAGCTACCATTCTAGTGGCCATCAAGAGCGCATTGGCACCAGAACTACAGGCGGTATTGAATGTAAACTGTTGCCCGCCGCTCTGGAGTCTATCAATAATATACTCTGCCAGCACACCAAAGCCGCAGCGGTATAGCGGTGAGGCATCGATGTTAGCGTGATGTAACTCATGCTGGTAATGTGATTCAAGATCAGAAATATCACCGGCAGTTGAGCCTACAAACACAGGGAGATGTGATATCTCATCGACTGTGAGCCCTGCGTCATGGATTGCGCTATCAACAGCAGCATTGATCTGCTTATAGAGATCGGGCCTGGAAGGCTTATCTGTTTCACCGGGCAGGGCGTAGTAGGGTAGAGGCCGTTCACAGGAGTGTGGAAGCGTCGTGGAGCCAGGTGTCGCAATACCGTTATGACATGTTAGCGCGATCTCCTGCTGAGTAGTTCCAATGGCGCTGACGATGCCGCAGCCGCGGATAAAAACACGGTTTCTGGCCATTACTCGCGTGACTTTATCTCATTTGCCAGGCTGTTGACCGATGCAAATGCGCGCCTTGCATCGTTACTGCCTGTGATCTTCAGGTTATATTCTTTATAGATCGCCATCGATAGTTGCAGGATATCTAATGAATCCAGTTCGATGAGTGACGCTTCGCCAAATAGTGGCTCATCATCGCTGATACTTCTGGGGTCTATTCCTTTATCAGACTCGATGGCGATTATCTCTTTTAGCCGCTGTTTAAGCTTTTTATCTTCTGACCCCATCATTTTGAAACCCTCTCCTTTCAGGGATTAATACGCTTTGTTAAACCTGTAGGCTGCTATGGTGGTGCATAACAGACCAAAGGTCGATAAATAAAGTGCCTCAGGTAGTACTGCCTGCCAGCCGGACTGACGCAGAAAAAGATCCAGGAACCCTTCAAGCCCCCATGACATGGGTGAAAGATAGGTCAGCGTCTGCATTGTCTCAGGCATAATAAACTTTGGCACCATAATCCCGCCGAGTGCGCCAAAGATAATGTTAACTACCCCCCCAATGGTCGTTGCCTGCATAGTCGTCCTGACCATCGTCGCGACCATTAGCGCGAAGCCGATGGCGGCGATACTACAGGCTGATGAGATAAGCATTAACCCCAGCATCGAGTGTGGCAAACTGAGATTCTGTCCGCCTAAGAGCGGCACAATCAGAATGCCAATAGCGATCATTACAACCATCTGGATCTGGTTGACACAGAAATAGGGGACTAATTTACCCAGTAGAATTGTTGGCGCGTCTATATTCATAACGCGTAGGCGTAATAAAGTGCCCTGTTGCTTTTCAATTAAGAAGACGGTTGAGAGTGGAATTGCAACAAAAAACATCGCAAAGACTAGCCACGCCGGCACATTCTGCTGCACCGCATTGGGGGTCGATGGCGCAACATCCGCTTCAGAGTAGATATGCGTTGCTCCCAGATTGAGCTGGCCAAGCTGGTCCAGGGTGGACTGCGGTACAAGCGGTGCGGCATCGGGAGCTGTGCCCTCGTTTAGCATCCAGTCTATCTTCTGGCGTATCAGGATCGCGCTCAACGAAGCTGTGAAGATCTGCTGGATATAGGGTTTAACAGTGGGGGCAAGGAGTAGCTCTGCCGTCTGGGGTAGCGTTGACTCTGTGCCCTGCATAGTGGTTGTTAGCCGCTGACGAAAATCATTGGGGATAATGATGGCGAGCTGGTAGTTCCCTTCGATAATGCCTCTGCTGACACTCTCTCTTGTGCTCTCATTGGGCAGCGGCACCAGGTCGAACCCTGGGATGGTATTAAGTTTTTCGAGTAGTGCAGCCGGTAGCGGGGTGTGGCTCTGGTTGAGGAGCGTATATGAGATGGAGAGGCGCTTATGTTCCCCAAAGGCATTTTCCATCGCCATTGACATAATTAAAATAAATGCCGCGGGCATCAGAAATAGCACCATCAGGCCATGCCAGTCCTTTGTCAGGACGATAAACTCTTTTTTTACCAGTGCGATGAATTTACCTGACATCGTTGTCTCTCGTATCACTGCCTGTTAATGATAAAAAAAGTGCTTCCAGACTCTGCTGGCCGTAAGCGATGTATTCGACCCCATTTTCAGGGTCTGATAGCTTTTCTGAAATAGCCTGTATCACTGTGAATGGGTTGCTGGTCTCAACGGTAAGCGTGTGTGAGTCTGTTACAGTTAAGTGGGGAAAAGCAGGGAGCTGTTGCGCTAAATTCTCAGCATTTTGTGTGCTGAAATGGATGCGCAGTTCATTTTTCCCCTGATGGCGAAGCAGCTGGTTGATTTCATCCTGTATCAGGATCGTGCCTTTATCAATAATTGCAACATGGTTGCAGAGATTCTGTACCTCATCCATGTAGTGCGATGTATAGATAATCGTGACCCCTTCACGATTTAACGACTTGATGCTTTCCAGTATAAAATGACGTGTCTGTGGGTCGATGCCTACGGTGGG
>DRLG01000067.1 GCA_011053135.1 Chromatiales bacterium | reverse complement strand
GAGCGCCCTGCTGGTGTGTAGTATCGCGCGGTGGTGAGTTTAAGCGCTGCGCCGTTGTTCATCGGCAGGATGGTCTGTACAGAGCCTTTCCCGAATGACTTGCTGCCCATGATGACGGCACGTTTGTGATCCTGTAGCGCACCGGCAACAATTTCGGAGGCAGAGGCTGAACCGCTATTAATAAGCACAATCAGTGGCGCGCTCTTCAGCATGTCATTAGGGGTGGCCTTAAACTTAAGTGCTGAGTCATCGATGCGACCTTCGGTGTAGACGATCAGCCCTTTCTCCAGAAAAGTATCCGACACTTCAACGGCCGCCTGTAAAACACCACCCGGATTATTGCGTAGATCAAGGATCATCCCGTTTAGTTTTCCGCCATTCTCTTTTTTCAGGTTACTGATCGCCTCTTTCAGGTTGGGGCCAGTGTGTGACTGAAACTGTGTAATACGGACATAGCCAAAACCAGGCTCCAGTGTTCTGGATTTGACGCTCTTCACCTGGATTATTGCTCGGGTGATGGTGATCTTGAGCGGGCGATCAACGCCGTCACGAACGATGGTTAGCAGGATGTCGCTACCAGGCTTGCCGCGCATGATGTTGACAGCCTCGCGCAGGGTGAGTCCTTTTACCGGGGTGTCATCAAGGCGGATAATCAGGTCGCCGGCTTTAACGCCGGCCCGTTCTGCCGGTGTGTCATCGATCGGCGCGACCACTTTAACAAAGCCATCTTCGAGGCTGACTTCAATGCCGAGGCCACCAAATTCACCGGAGGTGCCAACCTGAAGCTCCTTGTACGCGTCGCTATCGAGATAGGCGGAATGTGGATCAAGCCCGGAAAGCATGCCGCGAATCGCATTTTCTAAAAGCTCTTTATCGGTGACATCTTCAACATAACTGTTTTTAATGTTGGCGAAGACTTCCGTAAAGCTGCGCAGCTCTTCAAGTGGTAGAGGGTCGGGGTTGCGATCTGCAAAAACACTCTGGCCGATGGTGAGCGAAACACCCAATACCAGCCCTGTTAATAATATCAGGGTATTACGCGTTTTAGATAGCATTGATATATTCCACTCCGTTAGATCTGGTTTCGGCATCAGCAGCGCTAACTTTATCAGAAACCACCATTTTCGCCACGCTTTGCTCCTGGCTATTTGATGCTCATTTATATGAATTAAAAGAGACCTTTGCACGATTGTTCTTTTGCCCTTTGGCGGCGTTAAAAAGCGTACTCAATCGGTCATCTAAAGCGATAAACTCCCTCATTCCGTGCGCTTTTGCCTGGCCAGAGAACAAAACTCCTGCTCATGCAAAGGTCTCTAAAAGATTATTTCCGTGCTAGCCACTGTCGAGGGTTCAGCGGTTTACCATTTTTACGAATCTCAAAATAGAGACCGGAACGGCTCTGCCCGCCACTTTCTCCGACGGTGGCAACAATCTCGCCGCTTTCAACCCATTCGCCAACATCTTTATAAAGGCTTTCATTATGGCCATAAAGACTCATGTAACCGTCGCCATGATCAATGATAACCAGCATACCAAAGCCACGCAGCCAGTCTGAAAAGGCGATGCGGCCGTGATGTATGGCTCTGACCGGTGTGCCGGCTCGGGCATTGATAGTGATCCCCTGCCATTTTAGGCTGCCCCCTTTGCGCTGTTTGCCAAAGCGATTCTGGGTGCGCCCTTTAACAGGGCTAAGCAGTTTACCTTTGAGCTGGCGAAACTGTTTGATATCACCAGCATCAGGTGGAATATCGGCGAGAGCTTTACTCAGTGAGGCGATAAGGCTCTCCAGCGCTTTACGTGCCTGTTCGAGTTGTACTAACCGTTGCGCCTGGCTTTTTAAATCTTTCTGAATCCTGGCTAACACCTGCTGACGTGTCTGTCGTTTCTCTTCGAGTGTGCGTTTCTCTTTCTGGCGCTGCTGCTGAGCACGGCTAATCCGTTGTTGTTTATTTCTGATCTCATTTTCGATACGGGCGAGCGCAGTGATGCGCTGCTCGATAGATTGTATGCTGCGCATTCGCGACTGGTTAAGATAATCGTAATAGACCAGAGTGCGGCCAATGGCGGATGGCTCTTGCTGGTTGAGAAAGAGTTTTGCGTAGCCCTGGTTGCCCATCGCATAACTGGCGCGGATCTGTTGCGCCAGCCGCTGCTGCTGCTGTTTTAGCTGCTGTGACTGGTTTTTCTTTTCCTGCTGGCGTTTGCGGAGCTCACGCTGCTGCTGCTTAAGCTGAATGGCGAGTTTAGCGAGCGAACGGCTTAGTTCGCCAATCGCTATTTCAGTCTCCTGTAGCTGGAGCTGGAGCCTGTTTTTTTTGCTAGTGGTGTCAGTCAGTGTTGCGCGCGCATCGCGAATCTGTTTTTTCAGCGCGGCCAGTTTGGCCTCTTTGGAGGTTGTTTCACCAGCAGATAGCGGTTGGCTGATGGTAAACAATATAAGTGCAGCTGAGAGAAGAGTGGCAGCAAGATATATTGCTTTTCTGGGTCGTAACGCTTGCACTAACTGGATCACTTTCAGTCAAGAGTTCAGTTCGCAGGATACTACACTCGTTACTTAAGCTGCAGTAGTGTGTGTCCCGTCATCTCGTCTGGCTGCTCCAGCCCCATCAGATAGAGCATGGTGGGCGCGATATCGGCAAGGCTGCCGCCATCCAGTATTTCAGCATCACGCCCAATATAGAGTAGCGGCACTGGATTCGAGGTGTGGGCAGTATGGGCCTGACCGGTGGTGTCATCTCTCATTTTTTCAGCATTGCCGTGATCTGCTGTAATAAGCAGTTCGCCGCCAGCCTCAACAATGGCGGTGGTGACCCGAGCCAGACAGCCATCGATAGTCTCAATTGCTTTAATGCATGCGGCCAGATTGCCTGTATGCCCTACCATATCGGGGTTGGCGTAGTTGCAGATGATGGCGTCGAATTTTCCGCTGGCGATCGCTTCGACCAGTTTATCGGTCAGTTCAGCGGCGCTCATTTCCGGTTGCAGGTCGTAGGTTTTCACCTTTGGGGATTCGATGAGCACCCGCTCTTCACCCTCAAAAGCGCGCTCTTCACCGCCGTTAAAGAAGAAGGTAACGTGTGCATATTTCTCAGTTTCAGAGATGCGCAACTGCTGTAATCCAAGTTTTGATATGTATTCGCCAAACACATTTTTCATTCGTGTCGGCGGGAAGGCGATCCGGGTTTCAAGGCTTTTTTTGTATTCAGTAAGGCTGATGTAAGCCCCCAGCTTTGGCCTGTTTTTGATAGCAAAACCGGCAAACTCATTTTCAGCAAAGGCCTGTGAGATCTGGCGAGCCCTGTCCGCCCGAAAGTTCATGAATATCATGGTGTCGCCTGATTCAACACAGGCGGCACTTTCACCCGCGGGGATGATGGTGGTCGGCTGTACAAATTCATCGGTTTCGCCACGCTGATAGGCGGCTTCTAACCCTTCAAGTGCTGAGGCACTAGAGAAGGCTGATTTTCCCTCTGTCATTAATTCGTAGGCGGCCTGGGTGCGTTCCCAGCGGTGGTCACGATCTAGCGCAAAAAATCGACCGATGATGGTGGCTGTGCGCCCGGGGTGATTGTGCTCAGCAAACAGCGCATCAATTTCGGCAAGCCACGGCGACGCACTTTTCGGAGGTGAATCGCGCCCATCGAGAAAGGCGTGCAGGTAGACTTTTTTTGCGCCGCGCTCTATCGCCATCGCGAGGGCGGCTTTAATCTGGGACTTATGGCTATGGACCCCGCCGGTGGAGAGTAGACCCATGATATGTACGGATTTGTCGTTTGTGATCGCCTGATCGATCGCCTCAGTAAGCACACTGTTTTCGAAAAAACTGCCGTCTTCAATAGCCTGATCAATGCGGGTGAGCTCCTGATGGACAATACGGCCCGCGCCAAGATTCAGGTGGCCAACCTCTGAGTTTCCCATCTGATTGGCTGGCAGGCCGACTTTATTGCCAGAGCCGTGAATTAGCGTGTGGGGGTGGCTGTTCCATAATTTATCCCAGTTGGGCTTTTTTGCGTGGTATATCGCGTTACTATCAGTTTTTTCGCTGACGCCCCAGCCATCCATAATAATTAGCACTACTGGTTTGCATCTTACTGTTTTTTCTTGAGAATTCATTTTTAAAGGGGAAGTCCTTGTTGATTAATTTTGTAAGAAAAACCCTACATAAAACCAATTGCTTATTCGATATAATATAAGTTGCAAATAAAAGCACCGCCTCGATGCCGGGGGTTGCCTGGTTCTGAAAGTGGCAGTTGCATTTTATATGTCGCTTGCTGTCAAGGTTACCTGAGTGTTGAGGGTCGCGCGCTGGGGATTAGTTTTTTTTAAAAAATGTTAGTGAATCGATATTTATAATTCATAACAGAGACCCATCGTCGTTGCGCAAGCGGTAACAAATTAGCGAATTTTTTGATTCGAAAAATAGACAAAAATTATAACCGGTTAAGGGTCGAATCACCATGGGGAGGGTAAAAGAAGCGCGTATGGTCTCTGAGCAAGAGCTGGAGCAGGCATCAATGGCGCTTAAAGCGCTATCGCATCCGCTAAGGTTGAAGATTCTCTGTATGTTAGGCGGGGGCGCGGCTGAAGTAGCCGTTCAGGAGATTGTGACAGAGACCGGTGCATCGCAGAGCAATATTTCTCAGCACCTTTCCATTATGCGTGGCAAGGGAATAATTAAGGCGCGGAAGGATGGCAACCGAGTGCTATATCGGGTTACAGATAACCGGATGGTAGACCTTTTTTATATGATGCGAGAGGTGTTCTGCGATAATTAGCTTGTTCTGTGATGATAGCGCGCTGCCTATTATTCAAGGAACCCGGTTAACTGTCATGATGAGGCGTGAAGCGACGAGGCCATCGCGTCCCGAGGGATCATTGAACGTCGAGATTGTCGCCCAGAAGGAGCTGGAGTTTCAGCCCGTCACGCTTTACTCGTCGTGAGTGACAGGGCAATTAATCAGAGACTCCCTGGTTTATTTCAAATGTGAATGCAATATTCATCGTTCTGGTATTTAACATTTTGATTCTCTTTCCCCACTGAAATTCTGATGCAGATGAGCTAGACTGCGTCCCTTTAGTTCATTAACCCTTAAAATTGTATATGCCGCCCAGTGTTGCGCTGGGGGGTGGTCGAGTGGTGATAATATGCAACAGCTTTTAGAATTTATAGTTAACAACTGGTTTCTGTTTCTGGCTCTGATTATTGTATTGACCCTGCTGGGCATGAATATGATCAGACCTAAATTACTGGGTTTTAAAGAGGCGAAACCGAACGAAGTGGTGACGCTGATTAATCATGACGACGCCGCCGTCGTGGATGTGCGTGATAGTGGTGAGTTTAAGAAAGGGCATATTCTTAATGCCCGAAACATACCTTTTGGGCTATTTGAAGAGCGGCTACATGAGCTGGACAGTTTAAAAACAGCGCCCGTCATCGTTTACTGTGAGACGGGACAGCAGTCCGCGCGTGCCTGCGCTATCTTGCAGAAACAGGGTTTTGCGTCAGTTTATAAGCTTTCGGGTGGTTTGCTGGCCTGGAAGAGTGCTAACTTTCCGCTGAGTACCGGAGATTAGTATCGGCACTCTGGCCTACGTCTCTCAAACTATATCTAACTATATAATTAACTCCAAATCGGTGGTGTAAACATGTCGGAAGAAGAAAAAAAGCAGGCTGTGGCGGGTGGAAAACAGTTCTCAATACAGAAAATCTACGTGCGTGATATCTCATTTGAAACCCCAAACACGCCGCTTGTGTTTCAGGAAAAGTGGGAGCCAGAAACCAATATGCAGCTGGGAAATAAGGCAACAGTGCTGGCTGAAGGTGTTCATGAGGTCATACTTTCGGTGACCGTTACAGCAAAGCTTGGTGATAAAACTGCGTATCTGGCTGAAGTTCAGCAGTGTGGGATTTTCAATATTACCGGCTATGAACAGAATGAATTGCCGCCCATTGTGGGGAGTCTTTGCCCCAATATTCTGTTCCCATTTGCGCGTGAGGCCATCGCAGACCTGGTGACCCGTGGCGGTTTTCCACAGCTATTATTATCGCCAGTCAATTTTGACGCACTGTTTGCAGAATATGCGGCACAGCAGCAGAAGCAGCAAAACGGTGAAGAGGGCGCGGTTCAGCATTGATTCCGAATGGAGTGAATTTCTGTCGAGGGGTGGGTTTGGGTGTCGGAGATAAGATAGATGCGAGACGGTAGTGCCGTGAATCAGTCGCAGCAGCCGATGGCCATACTGGGCGCAGGCTCCTGGGGGAGCGCGCTAGCGATTTTGATGGCGCGTAATGGGCGCGATGTGCTTCTGTGGAGTCATGATGCGGCTCAGATAGAGGTGATGCAGACCGCGCGCCGCAATCTCGATTTTCTCCCTGAGATCGAGTTCCCACCGCGATTATCACTCAATGCCAGCCTGAAACAGGTGCTGTCAGCTTGTCGTGACGTGATGGTTGTGGTGCCAAGTGAAGCTTTTCGTGGCGTGCTGGAAAGCTGTCAGCCGATGATGCGGGATGATGTTCGCCTCTGCTGGGCCACCAAGGGGTTCGATCCAGGGAGTGGCAAACTGCTGCATCAGGTGGCGGCTGAGGTCTGTAGGGGCAACGTTCCAATGGCGGTGATCTCGGGCCCTAGTTTTGCTCATGAGGTGGCGGCGGGCCTGCCAACGGCGTTAACCGTGGCGGCGACCAGTAGCGCGTTTGCGAGTGACCTCTCGCTTGCGCTCCATAGTGATAATTTTCGGGCCTATCACTCGCAGGATATGGTCGGTGTTG
>DRLG01000066.1 GCA_011053135.1 Chromatiales bacterium | reverse complement strand
TCGCCCTGGATCGCTAATCATTGATGGATAGCGTGATGACACCCGCGCGCTTTTCAATGAGTGTTAACAGCCCGCTGAATCGATACTCTTTCCTGATTGTCTGTATGATTGCAGATAGCGTTGAAGGTCATTCAGGAGCTGCTTGCTGATGGTTTTAAGCCTGGCAAAATTAACCCGCCCAAAAACGGATCGCGCACTGTTGCGAGAACGCCTGTTTGCTCAGCTTGACGAGGCACGAAACAGCCCTGTTGTCTGGCTCAGTGCACCTGCAGGTGCGGGGAAGACGACCCTGATATCGTCATATCTAGAATCTAATCGCCACAGGAGTCTCTGGTATCAGGTTGATGAAGGTGATGCTGATATGGCCACCTTTTTTCATTATCTGGGCCAGGCGGTAAAACATGCGAGCAGGAGCCGCAGAAAAGTGGCGGAGCTGACTCCTGAATATCAGCTGGGTGTCGCAGAGTTTGCCCGCAACTATTTTCGTGACCTGTTTCAGCGCCGTGATATGCCGGGGTTACTGGTGCTGGATAATCTTCAGGATGCCGGCCCCAGGGCCGAACTCTATGAGATGCTGGCCTGTGCCTTTGATGAAATCCCTGTGGGGGTCAATGTCATTGTCATCAGTCGCAGCGAACCCCCAGCTCCATTTGCACGCCTGATTGCTAATCAGAAGTTAAGTCTGATTGGATGGGATGATTTGCGTTTCACCGTGGATGAGGCGCTAGCTGTTGCAAAGCAGCGTTATCCGGCCCGCAACATCACCCTGCAGCAGTTAACGCAGCTGGACTGTCATCTTCAGGGGTGGGTGGCAGGGTTGATCCTGTGGCTGGAGCAGGGTGGAGAGCTGGAGGAGATCGAACCTGGTAGTGGGGAGATGAACCCGGAGTACCTCTTCGACTATTTCTCCACCGAGATATTTCATAACCTTGAGCTGGAAGTTCAGCAGTTTCTGATCAAGAGTGCGATGTTACCGAAGATGAACGCATCGATCTGCAAGCGTTTAACCGGTAATAGCGCAGCCAGAAAAATCCTGTCGGGACTGGTGCGAAAGCAATACTTCACTGTACGCCGCGGGGTGTTAAAGCCTGGCTATGAATATCATCCACTGTTCCGCGAATTTCTGCTTAGCCAGGCGCGAGAACATTACGAGGAGGTGGAATATAAGCAGCTACAGAGTCGAGCAGGCTTGCTGCTGGCTGAGGCGGGTGAAGTGGATGCGGCAGCAGACTTACTGATTCGCAGCGAAAGCTGGCTCGCCCTGTGTGAGCTGATTCTGAAACATGCCAGAAAAAAGATTGAACAGGGGTGTAACCGCAAGCTGGCACGCTGGATTGACCATCTTCCTGGCGAATTAATCGAACAGCGGTCGTGGCTGATCTACTGGCAGGGGATGTCGTGCCTTCACTATGAGAACAGCGCTGCCCATGAAGCCTTTGAAAAGGCCTACTACCTCTTCAAGGGCGATGCCGATGTGCTGGGTCTCTATCTGAGTTGGTGTGGAATTGCCGATGCCTATACATTTACCCACGGCTCCTTTGCCGGTGCCGATCGATGGCTCAGCGAGCTGGAGTGGCTGCAGCAGGCTTATCCAAAGCCGCCCGGCATGGAGGCGCGAGGTCATCTGATATTTTCTGCTAGCCAGTTAATGTTCTGGGTTCAGCCCGGACACCCTTCACTGCCCGGCTGGATGGCCAGAATGGAAACGATATACCGCTTCGTGCCCAATAAATTTCTGGTGGTGATGTCGGTTGTGCAGCTTAGCATCTACTATGGACAGCTTGGTGAAACATCAAAAGTGCGCAATATCAGTAGTAGAATCGAAAAGCTGACCTCGTCGGTAAAGGATGATCGCCTGCTTAAGGCCTTGCTGCTGATGACCCGCTATGCCAACGACTGGATGACGGCCGACTTTGAACTGAGTTATGAATTTATCGATGACTCTCAGCAGAAAATCAGGGATGAAGGCGTCAAGATATTTTCCGGTCTGATGCTGGCACATGCGCTCTACCACTCAGCCTGCAAACATGATCTGCCGCGGATGGCGCTGCTGCTCAACAGGTATGGTGAGATCGTGAGCAGTGAGAGCCTGTTAGATAGTGGGCATTACCAGCTGCACCTGGGTTATTACCAGTTGCTGGGTGGTAATTATAGCGGTGCGATCCAGCACTGTAGCGCAGCGGTCGCGCTGGTTGAGCAGGCCTGTGCGCCGCTCCCGCTGTGGGTGAGTCGCTGCATGTTGGCGGTTGCCTGTATTGAAACCAGCGCATTCGAGCGAGCAGAGAAAGAGCTTGAGTCTGTACGCCTGGTGACCCTGGAAATTGATACGCACGCCTCAGCCTGGGTCTATCACATGGTGCGCAGTTACCTGGCATTCAGGCAAGATGACACCCCGCTGCTGTTAGATCATCTGAAGGCGTGCTTTCGCCTCGGTCGTGAAAAGGATATGAAGGCCTCGGCAGTGTGGTCGCCTCGTATGGTGAGCACCTTGTGTGGCGTGGCGCTGGAAAACAGCATCGAACCTGAATACGCCCGCCAGCTCATCAAACACTACGGCTACAACCCAAAGGAGAGCCTGTTTGTCGGTGAGCACTGGCCCTGGCCGGTGAAGATATACACCCTAGGGCGATTTGGTCTTCTGTTAAATGACCGGGCGATTGATGCTGATAGTCGACCATTTGATCTGCTAAAAGCCTTGCTCGCCTTTGGTGGCCGTGATCTGCATGTCGACAAAATCATGGATGCCCTGTGGCCAGACGCCGATGGCGACCAGGTTCGGGCCAGCTTCAAGACAACCCTGCACCGTTTACGAAAATTGCTGGGAGGGCGGCACCTCCTGCTGCTGAAAGAGCACCGACTGAGCCTGAATGAGCGCTATGTCTGGGTCGATACCTGGGCCATGGGGCGTCTGTTTTGGCAGGTAGATGAAGCGCTTAAGGCGAATGATGTGCGGCAAAGTAGCACTCTGGCGAATAAATTGATGCGCTATTATCGTGGTCACTTTCTTGTCAATGAATCGACCGGTTGGGCGATCTCGCAGCGGGAAGCGCTACGGAGTCGCTTTGTACGCCATATTGCCGCCCTGGCTGAAGTGATTGAAGGCACAGATAGTCAGGCTGCCATCCAGAGTTATCAGCGTATTCTGGAAATCGACCCTCTGGCAGAGGTTGCCTATCAGGGGCTGATTCGCTGCTACCTCGCACAGGGGCGTCATGCCGAGGCTCAGGCGAGCTACGAAAAGTGCGCCAACATACTCGCGGCTACCAATGGCTCTTCACCAGCGGTGGCGACAAGTGAACTGCTGCGCCATTTGTGAGCACTGCCCAGCCTCTTCTATTTTATTTTTTTACTATAGGTTGTTGTTTTATATTTAATTAAAGATAAGCTGGTTATTCGATCCAGCTTTAAATGCGGCGCTGTTACCTGGTTGTAACCTCTCATCGTGTATGGTCTGTGTCAAGTTAAAGGCATTGAGTGAGTGCAGCGCATTCCTACTGCTTTTTTATTTTGCAGGTTATTTAAGGAAGGGAGTAAATAAAATGAGACCTTTATCATTATTAATATCGGGCTTTGTCATGCTGTCGGCTGTTGTCTCAAATGCCCACGCAACGATTATCGGCGGTGCGGTGACCTCCGGTTCAGGTGTATTTGTTGAGCTGATACCAGGATTTACAGATTCAACCCCTGACAATACAGTGGGCAATAACAATTTTCAGAACACAAACCTCTATGCGTTTAATGAAGATCAGAACACTGCGATTCTGAATAACCCACTGAGTGTGGATATTTTGGCTGTCACTGGATCGGCAGGCACTCTGGCGGTGGGCACCGTTGTTGCGAGTCAGTACATATTTTTTGATCCCCAGTTTTTTACTAATCAAACCGGCTGGGTTGAGTTTGATGCCGATATTCTTGCGGTCATTACCAGCTCTGCCAATCTTGATGCCAGTGATTATCTTGCTAACACGGGTGTCACTTATTTAAGCAGCGGTTTGCGTGGACTGGAGTGGAATGATTCTGTGAGTATTGATGCAGGGAACGCCAGACGACTCAACGTAGATTGGTGGGCGGGTAGCCCCGGCGATTATGTGCGTGTGCTGACCGCTTTCTCACCTGGTGCAGCAACTGTTCCTGGGCCAGGCGCACTTGTTCTGTTAGCGCTTGGCCTGGCGGTCATCGGTTTTCGCCGCTTAAAAACCCCCCAATAGCGTATTGATAAAAAACTTAAGGAACCGCTGATTAATTGAAACAGATGCTGCCGATGTCCATCAACTGGCATCGGCAGCAGGCTGGAGGGCAGTGAGTCAGAGCAGCTGATCTGCTGAGAC
>DRLG01000065.1 GCA_011053135.1 Chromatiales bacterium | reverse complement strand
GCCTATATTAATGCCGGGCAGCATGCGAACGCGGCACAAATCCTTGAAGAGCTCTATGATATTGAAAAGGATCCAGAGGTGAAGATGGCCGCACTCTGGCAGTCTGCTGAACTGTATGAGTCATTAAAAGATATTCCGGCTGCGATTAGAACCTACCAGCGCTATGTCGAGTCTTATCAGGAGCCGTTCCCTCAGTATTTAGAGGCGCTCCATAAACTTATGGTGATGAATGATGCGATGGGTGATACACGTCGCGGCGACATCTGGGCATCAAAGATACGTAAGGCAGACGCAGCGGCTGATGCACAGGTGAAGAGCGATCGAACGAACCACATTACCGCAACGGCTAAAGTACGTCTGGCGCGTGAGAAGATGGTTGCGTTTAATAAACTTAAAATACGCCAGCCGCTAAAGGTTCACCTGAAAAAGAAAAAGGAGGCGATGGACTGGGCGAGATCGCTTTATACCTCAGCCTATGAGCATCATAGTCCGGAGATTATGACTGAATCACTCTTTTCGATTGCCGAAATGTATTACGGTTTTAGCCGCTCGGTACTCGACTCCGCACGCCCAGAAGGGTTGAATGAGGATGAGATGGAGCAGTATGAAATTGGCCTGGAGGATCTTGCCTTCCCCGTTGAAGAGAAAGCGATTGAGATTCATGAATCTACGTTGGCGCATATCAATCAGGGTATTTTTAATGGCTGGAGCCAGAAGAGTTATAGCCGTTTAAGGAATATCTTCCCCGCGCGATACGCAAGAGAGTTAAAGGTGGATGCGTATGCGGAATAATTATTTATCGCTAATGATAGTGCTACTGCTGCTGGCTGGTTGCGCCGGCACACCAGAGAGTGTTGTTCAGGAGGCTCCGCAACAGCAGGCCGGCAGCGAGACAGAAGTGGATATGAGCGCAGCGATTGCAGCGCTTAATGAGGGTAAACCTCTCATCGCCGAGGCGCTACTGCGGGGGTTGGCGCAGCGCCATCCGCGGGCGGGGATGCCGTGGGTCAATATCGGCCTGATCCATTTTCGTCGTGGTGAGTGGGACCGCGCACAACAGGCGGCAGAGAAGGCGCTGGCGCTACAGCCAGAGATTAACGAGGCTGATTACCTACTGGGATTAGTCGCACATCAAAGGCGTGATGCTCCGCTGGCACTCAAACATTACCAGGCATCGCTCGCGAAAGAGCAGCAGCACGCAAATTCTCATTACAACCTTGCGTTGCTGTACGACACTTATTATCAGGATCTTGAGAAGGCGCTGTTCCATTATCATCGCTACCTTGAGCTGATTGATGGTGAAGATGAAGCGACGCGTTCCTGGGTGAGGGAACTTGAAGGGCAACTTACACCGGATGGGGGTAGTGATGAAAGTTGATCGTTACATGGCTGGGTTATTTGCCGGGATGGCGCTGCTGCTAGCGAATAGCGCCTATGCTGAAGAGCGCAGTGAAACATCCGCTCAGGCTGATATCAGGGCAGTGATAGCAGATGATGTGATTAATCTGGATGGTGTTCAGATTCGTGGCAATAAAGAGCTGCCACAGATCCTTTATATCGTTCCATGGCAGGAGGTCGAAACAGCACGCCGCGTTCAGGAGCAGGATATTATGTTATATAGCTTAAGCGAACGGCGCATAAAGCCAGTTATGCCAGACATGAATGATGAAGGCGTGTCGTTGCGTTAGCTGTTCGCCTGGAATTTTATTTTAGTCACTTTCTGAACGGTCGATATAAAAATTAGACCGCAATATTGACAGGTGAGGGGACTGCCCCAGAGTCGTGTTGATGAAAGTGAAGTGGCGGTGGGTGCAACCGCTTCTCGATTCAGAGCACTCGATTTAGAATGTGAGCAGCTGCATAAGGTGAGCGCTTTATGTGACTGCTGTTTATGTCGGGATTCAGGGTCGAATGATGTCGTGTCGAATAATGTCTGCCCGGTAACTTTTTCAAGATATTCATGTGTGTTTTTAAGGAGTGAGTCATGGAGGTAGTAAGTTTCTTTCAGACGGGTGGGCCGTTTATGTACCCCATCCTCGCCGTGCTGGCGCTGGGTATGGCAATTGCCCTGGAGCGCTATCTATATCTTAGCTCAACTCAGCGCAACTCCAATAAGGTCTGGGCAGAGCTGGTGCCGTTGCTGAAGAAAAATGAGTTTGATAAAGCGGTAAAGATCACAGCTAACAATAAGACACCCATGGCTCACATGCTGAGTTATGGTTTTTCACGTCTGGGGCAGACCCGACGACGCAGCGATCTCGAAACTGCGATGGAAGAGGGGATGATGGAGGTGATTCCCGATCTGGAACAGCGCACCCATTACCTGGCAACGTACGCCAACATCGCAACATTGCTCGGGCTGCTGGGTACCATTATTGGTTTGATCGAAGCGTTTACGGCGGTTGCTGCTGCCGACCCGGCTGAAAAAGCGGATCTCCTTTCCGCCAGTATTTCCGTTGCGATGAACACCACTGCATTTGGCCTGATCGCAGCGATTCCCATGTTGTTTTTACACTCTTATCTAGCGACTAAGACGGCTCATCTGGTGGACGAGCTAGAGATGGTGGCAGTTAAATGTCTGAATATTGTGAGTGAACAGGATTACAGACAGTAGTCAGCTGACATCGTTGTAAACGAGTCGTTCTGTTGTTAACGCCAGCCGTCACAGGATTGCATAGCAGCCGAGAGAGAATCGGAATAGAGATGTGGAATCGATATGCGTATAAGACGTAGACATCACAAAAAAGAAGCTGCAGAACTTAATATCACCGCATTCATGAATTTGATGGTGATTCTGGTGCCGTTCCTGTTAGTGACGGCTGTCTTCTCGCGGATGACAGTAATAGAGTTGAATCTCCCACCAAAAGATGCACAGACCCAGAAAGAAGAGAAGGTTAAACTTGAGCTTGAGCTGGTTATTCGCAAGGGCAGTTTTGATGTACAGGATCGCCGACTGGGGCTGATTAAACGCTTTAAACGTAGCGAAACGGCCACCGACTGGAACGCCTTTAGCGAACTCCTGGTCGAGATTAAAACTCGCTTTCCTGACGAGGTGAATATCACCCTGCTGTTAGAACCCGATATTGAATACCAGACGCTGGTGCAGGTGATGGACCGCGTGAGAAGCGCTGATGTTGTTAACATTACAACGCTTGAAACGGTCGAGCTGTTTCCCAACATTGCGATTGGTGATGCACTACCGCTTTCGGCAGCTGAAGTGGGAGCGAAAAAATGAAAGAGCTCTCACGGCGCGCAAAACGGATGGAGCGCCACCATAAGCGTAAAAAACAGCCTGGCTTAAACCTGGTGTCGTTAATGGACATCTTTACGATACTGGTCTTTTTTCTGCTGGTGAGTTCTTCTAATGTACAGCAGTTGCACACCAGTAAAGAGATCCGTCTGCCCACCTCCATCTCTACTGCTATCCCGAAAGAGACATTGGTGATCTCGATCACTGGTCAGGATATCCTGGTGCAGGGCCGCAGAGTTGCATCGACTCTTGATGTTGCTGCAAGCGAAGCGCCACTGATTCAGCCGCTTATGGATGAATTGAATTTTGAGGCAGGTAAAGCGCAGTTCTCCCAGGTGGAAAAGAGGGCGCGCAATGTCACTATTATTGGTGATCAGAAGACACCATACGCAGTGCTCAGTAAGATCCTTAGTACCTGTCGCGAAGCAAACTATACCAGGATCTCCTTTGCCGCAGTGCAGAAAGCCAGGTCGAAAAATTAGGGGATAGTATGACGACTATCTCATACAAAGAGCTCGCCCTCTCCTGGAGATCCAGCCGTGATGATGACCGCAAGTTTAAAATTATGGCGGTTGTCTTATTAATATTGATGTTTAGCGCTGTTTTTTACATGCAGACAATCGAAGTGCCAAAGGTAGAGCGAAAGGCGCATGTGGTACCTGACCGTATCGCTAAATTTGTTGGGCAGAAACCCAGGCCTAAAAAGATAGAGGCGATCAAACCCAGGCCGAAACCAAAGCCCAAGCCCAGGCCAAAGCCTGAGAAAAAGGTTGAAAAGAAAGTTGAGAAGCCCAAAAAGAGTTTAAAGAAATCACTTAAGAAAAAGGCAGAGGTGAGGAAAAAGCCTCTCACGAATAAGCAGAAAGCGGCACGCGAGAAGGCGCAGAAGAGTGGCCTGCTGGAGCTGAGTAAAGGGCTGGCAGATTTGATGGATACTTCAGACCTGCAAAGCGTTGTAGTGAAGAGTGGCGGTAAAAAGCTGGCTAGCGGTGGGCATAATAAAACGGCCTCTGTGAGCAAGTCACTATTGACGGCAAAGGTGAGCAAGAGCAGTGGAGGTGTTAACGAAGCGAAATTTAAGAGTGATGTGGGGTTAACGCAGACCGAGCTGGATGCGCTGCAGCATGTCAAAGTTGAATCTTCACTTGAAACTGTACAGGCAGATAACCTCAAATCGAGGGCTAATGTGCGGAGTGAAGAAGAGATTACGATGGTCTTTGATCGTAACAAAAGCAAGTTGTTCTCGATTTACAATCGTGAGCGCCGCAAAGATCCCGGTTTAAAGGGGATGATCATGCTTGAGATTGTGATCGCCCCATCGGGTAAGGTGGTGGGCGTTAAAATACTTTCAAGCGAACTTAAGAATTCGAAGCTTGAACGCCGTATTCTCTCCCGTATCAAGCAGTTTGATTTTGGTGAAAAAGATGTTGAAGAGGTAACGGTTACCTATCCGATTGAGTTTCTGCCCTCATAGATCTGGATAAAAGCTGGCTACCCTCTGTTGAGCAGCTTCAGTGCTCCTGAAGGGGCTGGTAGTGTTGGCTCTATTACGACGAGCCAGTTTCAATGGCCACTTCAGTGGCGCAATTCTTCATCATTCGATAGGCGCGTATCTCTAATACACCCTGTGTGTTCAGAGAGATAATTAGGCTCAATACGTCGGGGTAACAGAACTCATCGATATCGATCTGTGATGGCGCGGCGGGTGATGTGGGGTGCGAGTGGTAGATCGCAAAGAGCGCTTCCCCCTGTTCTCGCATCTCTTTTATGGCCCGAATCTGTGCCGCAGGTTCCATCTCAAAACGGCGCGTCGCCTGCATCGCAACATTTTTAATCGCGTATGTTCTGGTTGGCTTGCCGCCCCGGCTAGCGATAAAACCGCAGACCTCATTCTCATCGCCACGCTGAGCATGGGTCAATAACTGGTTGATGAGGGTGCGCGGTAACACGAGCTTTTCGAGGGTATTGCTGGACATGTCGTGGCTATTTATGGTCTGTTGAGTGGTGTTGCCCGGCGACAACGCGGGGTTGTCCGCTGAGATCCTGATGGGGGGTGATGTTGTGGTAACCGTGGGCCTTAAACAGTTGCACAACATCGAGGGACTGGTCATAGCCATGTTCGATGAGTAGCCAGCCATCAATACCCAGCCGCTCCCTGCTGCTGGCAATGATCCTGCGAATGTCATGCAGGCCATTCTCCATTGCGACCAGCGCACTGCGCGGTTCAAAAGGGAGGTCGCCCTGGTTGAGATGCCGATCATCTTCACGGATGTAGGGCGGATTTGAGACGATCACACGGAAAGAGTCTCTGTTTAACGGCGTGAGCCAGTCACCCTGGATGAGTGTGACGTTACTGAGTGCATGCCTGATACGGTTGCCCTCTGCAACGGTCAATGCCGCTGCCGATGAGTCGACAGCAACGATGTGACTTTGTGGGCGCTCACTGGCGATCGCGAGCGCAATCGCTCCGCTGCCGGTGCCGAGGTCTGCAATGTTGCACGGTTGACCAGGCGGGATGTGTGCCAGCGCAAGTTCGACTAATAGCTCACTCTCGGGGCGTGGAATCAATGTGTCTGGGGTGACGTGCAGTGACAGTGACCAGAATTCACGTTCGCCAGTGATGTAGGCAGAGGGTTCCCCCTTTAAACGCCGTTCGACTAACGCTTTAAAGGCGTTCAGCTCAGCCTCGCTTAACGCCCGCTCAGGCCAGGTGTGCAACCAGGTGCGTGATTTTTTTAACAGGTGCGCGAGCAGCAGTTCACTTTCGAACATGGCACCGTCAAGACTGACCAGAGTGGTGGCGGCATTGTTGAGTGCGTTGCGAATTGAGGTCATGGCGTGGTCGCGAGCCGTAGCGCGGCGCTAATCTAATCAGCCAGCGCGGCGAGCTGTTCTGCCTGGTATTCATTGATCAACGGGTTGATTACCTGTGCCAGATTACCGGCCATGATCTCATCTAATTTATAGAGGGTGAGATTGATGCGGTGATCGGTCATGCGGCCTTGCGGAAAATTGTAGGTGCGGATGCGCTCAGAGCGGTCGCCACTGCCGACCAGTGATTTCCGCGCCTCGGCAGTCTCCGCCGCCTGTTTCTCCTGTGCCCCCGCCAGCAGTTTCGCCTGCAGCAGCGACATCGCACGGGCACGGTTTTTATGTTGTGAGCGTTCATCCTGACACTCGATGATGATCCCGGATGGGATATGGGTGATGCGAATGGCTGAGTCGGTCTTATTCACATGTTGTCCGCCGGCACCTGAGGCGCGAAAGGTGTCCACCTTAAGATCGCTGGGTTTGATGTCGGTCTGTTCGATCTCATCAGGTTCGGGTAAGACCGCAACGGTACAGGCCGAGGTGTGGATGCGCCCTTGCGACTCGGTAGCGGGTACGCGCTGTACTCGGTGTGCACCCGATTCAAATTTGAGTTTTGAGTAGACACCCTTGCCACTGATGCGCGAGATCACTTCGCGGTAGCCGCCATGCTCACCCTCGCTACAACTGATGATTTCGATCTCCCAGCGGTTGGCCTCTGCATATTGCGAATACATGCGAAACAGATCGCCGGCAAAGATTGCGGCCTCATCGCCACCGGTACCGGCGCGAATTTCGAGAAAGACGTTGGCGCTGTCGTGCGGGTCAACCGGTAGCAGCAGGGTCTGAATCTCTTTTTCGATCGTGGCCAGCTGGGCCTGGGCATCGCTGATTTCATCTTCAGCCATGGCGCGCATCTCAGCATCCTCCTCCTGCATCATCTCCTGGGCCGCTTCGATATCTTCAAGGATCGACTGATACTGGCGAAAGCTGTTGACGATCGGTGTGATCTGCGCGTACTCCATCGACAGTTCACGAAATTTATTCTGGTTATTAATGGTGTCGGGGTCTGCCAGCAGTGCATCAAGCTCCTGCAGGCGGTCGGAGATCGACTCCAGTTTAAAAACGATAGACTCTTTCATCGGCTTTTAATTGACCTGGTTTAAGGGGTGTCGAGGTCGAGCAGTTCGCGCGCCGCATCCAGCAGATCTGAACGCCCATCGAAGCCGGCCTGTTTCATCTGTACGCTGGGTGTGTGGATGATTTTATTCGTTAACCCCCGCGCTAGCTGCGTGAGTACCTTTTCAGGGTCATTACCCTGTGCCAGCATCCGCCTCGCTTTAGCTAGCTCGGCCTCGCGAATAAGATCGATCTTACTGCGATAGCAACGAATGGTGGAGACGGCATCGAGCGAGCGTAGCCAGCCCATAAAGTGGGTTACCTGAGTATCGATAATCTCTTCCGCCTGTAGCGCCGCCTCCTGGCGAGAGCGCAGCCCTTCATCAATGATCTCCTGAAGATCATCAACGGTGTAGAGGTAGATATCATCCAGCTCGCCCACCTCCTCTTCAATATCGCGCGGTACCGCGATATCGACCATCAGGATCGGTTGATGCTTGCGCGCCTTGATTGCACGTTCCACTGCCCCTTTGCCGAGGATCGGCAGCTGGCTGGCGGTAGATGAGATGACGATATCGGCCTCGGCCAGGTGAGCCGGGATCTCACTCAGGGTGATCGCAAAACCCTCCAGCTCCTTGACCAGCGCCTCGGCCCGGGCAAGGGTCCGGTTGGCGATGATCAATCGTTTAATGCCGCTCTCCTTGAGGTGGCGAGCGGCAAGCTCAATCGTCTCCCCCGCGCCGATCAGTAGCGCGGTGTGCTCTTTAAGATCACTAAAGATCTGCTTTGAGAGGCTGACTGCTGAAAAGGCCACTGAAACTGGGCTGGCGCCAATCGCGGTGTCGGTGCGCACCTGCTTGGCTACTGAAAATGTGTACTCAAATAGTTTGCTAAGCTGGGTGCCAACAGTGCCGGCATCTTTGGCGGTCGTGTAGGCCTCCTTCAACTGACCAAGGATCTGTGGCTCCCCGAGTACCAGTGAGTCGAGGCCGCTCGCTACCCGTAACATGTGGCGTACGGCCATCTGCTCTGGATGGGTGTACATATAAGGGTTCAGCTCATCTGCTGCAAATTGACGGTGCTCGCGCAGCCACTCGATGATGATTTCACTGTCGGCCGTCTCTGCACAGCAGAGCATCTCGGTGCGATTGCAGGTCGAGAGAATAGCCGCCTCACTGATGTTGGCCTGCGAAGCCAGGTTACGTAACGTATCTGGGAGCTGGTCAGGGGCGAACGCCACCCGTTCACGAATCTGAACCGGTGCTGTTTTATGATTGAGTCCGACGGCAAGAAGTGCCATGTTTACCTAACTGTTGCCACAATAAAAATTATTAAACCACCAAGTTATGTGATGGAGAAGTAATACTAACCTGTTACGCTATCAAAGTTGACCGATTTTATGGAAAAATGGTGCGGTTGTCCCCATTAATTGTTCATATGGTATGCAAATTGTATGATTTTTCACAAAATATGATTCTGAGCGGGGCTATAACAAGGAATGAATCTGTCGATTAGAAATCGCTGGCTGGGCCTCTGCTCAACCACCTTATTACTGACGCTGGCAGGCTGTGCGGTGACCCCCAGCCAGGTGGCTCCACAGAAACTGGCCGATAGCGCGCCAGCTGAGCGGCCGGTAGATGCCGAATATAGCGTCGAGCTGCCCGCAGTTGAGATGACCCCCGATATCTTATACCAGCTACTGGTGGCCGAGACTGCACTACAGCGCGGCCACTATGCGGTTGGCTTGACGCAATATTACCGGCTTGCAAAACAGACGGGTGATCCACGGCTGGCAGCGAAAGCGACACGCATCGCTATCTTTGTACGCGACAAGCAGGCGGCGCTGCAGGCGGCGCAGCTATGGGTCTCGATCGATCCCACTAACCTGATGGCACGGCAGGCGGTTTCGGCAGCATATATCCGTATCGGTCAGCCAGAAAAGGCGTTAGAGCATCTTGAATATGTGCTGGCGCAGGAAAATGATGGCACTGAACGTGGCTTTATGCTGGTTGCCTCACTGCTTAGCCGTGAGCAGGATGTGCAAAGTGCGCTCCTCGTGATGGAGCGGCTGGTTCAGTCCCATCAGGAGAGTTATGCGGCGTGGCACGCCTACGCACACCTGGCACTGCGCGCCAATATGCTTGATAAGGCGGATGCGGGCATCAAACGCAGCCTGCACCTGAACCCCAGGAATGCTAGCGCTATTCTGTTGCAGACACGGATTTTGCAGCTCAACGGTGATAAAGATGGCGCGGTTGCCTATCTCGAAAAGCAGGTCAGGTTTTTGCCAGACGAAACGGTGCTGCGCCTGACCTATGCTCGCCAACTGGTTGACGCTCGTGACTATGATGAGGCCTTTAAGCAGTACAAAGTTGTCATAAAACAGGCACCAGGGGATGTCGATGTGCTGTTTGCACTAGGGTTGCTGGCGTTACAGCTGGAACGACAGGATGAGGCCTATGATTACCTCAACCGGGCGCGGGAGAGCGGCCAGCGTGTCGATGATGCGCGTTTCTATCTGGGTCAGTTAGAGGAGCTGAGAGGGAACCGAGAGGCCGCATTGGCACATTACAGCTTTGTGACGCGTGGTGATAATCTGGTTGAGGCGCGGGTGCGGCAGGCGATG
>DRLG01000064.1 GCA_011053135.1 Chromatiales bacterium | reverse complement strand
CGCGCGCCTCCTCTTTGGTGATGATGTTGCAGGAGTTCTCATCGTGGTTATAGGCAATCACCACCTCACCACACTTAAGCTGTCGCATGATCTGATCGGTTTTTGTTTCCAGTGAAACCTCAATGTCACCGTAATCGGTTCCGTTACGAGTGACGAAATCTTCAATAAGTGCGCGCAATGTGGCGGCGCTAATTTGTTCGAATGGGATCAGCATCTTATTGTCGGTATGACTGTGAAGTGAAGAGGTTAACAGGCTTAACTGCAGGGGGCATTAGCTTCTGGGATTGCTGCGCGCTTCCCAGTTCTGCTCAATTGTCTTCAGGATATCTCGCCAGCTGAGGATGCCAAGCGGCTGCTGTTGTTCGTTAATTACCGGCAGGCATGAGATGTTGTTGTGGTTGAAGGTGGTGATCGCATCGAAGATTCCTGCGCCGCTAGTGAGTGATATTGGATTTCGGGTCATGATCTGATGCACCTTTTTGTTGAGGCTGCTAATGTCCTGTGCGGTTTCTGATGAGGTGCCGATTCTTGGGCTTAATGATTTTAACAGGTCTCGGTCTGAGACGATGCCGATGAGTTTATCCGATTCAACAACCAGCAGGTGATGAAAGCGTGTGTTGTCGAAAATCTCTTTGACCACTTTTAATGAGTCATCCATTTCAACGGTAACAATATTGCGACTCATGATGGTATCGACTGCCATGATTATTTACCGCACCTATTTCTTGTTTATCGTCAAAAGCCTGTCCAGATGATTGGCAAATGCCATGCGATCACTCTGGCTGAGTGGGGGTGGCCCGCCGCTGGTATCGACACCGCTGCCTCTCATCGTCTCCATGAAATCTCGCATATTAAGGCGAGCTTTTATACTGTCTGGAGTAAAGCGTTCGCCCCGTGGGCTAAGGGCGTGTCCACCCTTTTCAATCACCTCGTCTGCGAGTGGAATGTCGCTGGTAATAACAAGATCCCCTGCCGCTACCCGTCTCACAATCTCATTATCCGCCACATCAAACCCCTGTGGTACCTGTAGCATCTTAATAAAGCGTGACGGTGGGGTACGAATAGGCTGGTTGGCAACCAGCGTCATCTCTATTTTTGTGCGCTCAGCGGCTCGAAAAAGGATCTCCTTAATCACCACTGGGCAGGCATCAGCATCGACCCAGATCTTCATCAATCAACTCTCAGCTATTATCACAGGATACTATATAGTAGCACCAATGGGCAGCGATGGGCCTTAGGAGCGCGTGAACGAGCGGCGTTGGCGATTAATACCGCCATTTATACCCTGCACTGATGATATATCGATCATAGTTATATCTCAGGTCGTTGGTGTCGATACTGTTATAGGCAATCTTACCCCATAAAGAGCGGTTTTTAGTCTGCTCGATCTCTCTGGAGAGAGACCATGACAATGTATCATAAGTGTTGTTAACGTTGACGCCATTGATAGGCTTGTCAAACGCGAGTGCATTTGGATAGTCGCGAATCTGTGTGCTGACGGAGAGCCTGGTTTTAATGTTATCACGCTTATGGACAGCACGAATCTTGAGCTTATGTGCAGTATAGTCGTTGTAATGTACCCAGCCATCACTACGATCAACATTTTTATACGAGCCGTAAAGTGACCAGTGATCGGTCAGTTTGTGTCGGACACCTAAAGCGACTGTTAGATAGGTATATTCGAGCGCTGGATTGCTTGCGAAAAGACTCCCAGCTAGATTTCGCGAGGGACGTTCATCGTAATCCTGTACCTCACGCTCTATCCCGGCAGATAGAGTGGTGGTTTTCAGGAGCTGGTAGTTGATCTCGGCGTCGAGAGTGGTGAAGCTGTAGTCCATCTGTGAATTGGCGATGGTGTCAGTATAATCACGTGAGCCGATAGTGATTCCACCACTGTAGCTGAGTATTTTACTCGTTCTATTTTTATAGTGAAGCTGTGCTCCATTGCCACGGTATGAATAGCGGTCAGCAACATCGGTGATGCCGGCTGTCTTCTCCAGCCCGGTATCTCGGTCGTAGTAGGTTTTGTCGACGGAGTTGATAAAGAGATTTCCCTCTATACTGCTAGTGTGGCGTCTGCTCCCTGAAATGGTGTGTGCAGCGCCAAAGTCGAGCTTATATTTTCTCTCATTAGCATTCGTTAGGTCAGAGTCGAGATAAAATTTTCCACCAAGGTTTAGCCCACCCTTAAGCGCAGTTTTACTATTCACGGGGTATGAGCCGGCGAGCTTATATTTAAGCGGAATAAAAAAACCGGATTGAATATTGGGATTGATGACTGGATTGCTCGCCTGTCCCCAGTCGATGTAGGTGCCGTCGGGGGTACGGTAGGCGTTGCTATTATAGGCTATTGCAGCATCCAGGTGCTGACTATAATCAATCGCCAGGGCCTGAACGGGCGATGCTGTGATGAGTATCAGAGCAGAGCAGGTTAATAGTGTGTTGTGTGAACAGGTCATGATCGTCTCCTTGTTCTAAGGTTTATTAGATGATGTTGAAGGTTTTTTCTCGGTCAGCCGTCGGCTCTTGGCAAATTCGGCACGCGCCTCTTTTCTGAAACCACCTTTACGCAGGGCACGCCCCAGCTCTCGGTGAAGGCGAGCATTGCCCGGTTCGGCATCAACCGCTTCGCGTAGTAATTGAATTCCCTCTTCAATCTTTTCCTGTTTGAGTAACGCTTTCGCAAGCAGGCGTAGAGCCCGATTGTCGGCGGGATCAATCTCAATGAGGCGGCGGAAAGCGCTTTCGGCAGCGCTATGGTTGTTGGTTTTGCTATAGGTAAGGCCAAGATTGAACCAGGCGCGGGCGTAGCTGCTGTCCTGTTTCAGCACCTCTTTGTATAGCGATATCGCATCGTTATGACGTTCAGCCTGGTTATAACGGATGGCGAGATTGATCTGAGCTGTTAAATAATCTGGCCTGATCTTGAGCGCCTGTTGGTAGGCGTTAATGGCATCACTGTTCTGCTCAAGGCGAGTATAGATAATGCCAAGATTGAACCAAGCCTGATAATAGTTGGGGGCGAGTTTAAGTGCAGTTCTGAATGCGTTAATCGCCTCCTGATACTGTTGCTGTCGCATGTGGGTGATGCCGAGGTTAAACCACGCCTCCTGATACTCAGGGTTGAGGCGGATCGCTTCGTGATATGCCTGTGAAGATAGCTCGTACTCTTTTCTCGCTGCGTGGACCAGTCCGATATTCAGGTACGCCTCAGGGTAGTCTCCCTGTAGTAGATAGATGGCGTTATAGTACTGCTGCAATGCAAAATCATAATCTTTTAGACCATAGGCTGCCCTGCCAAGGTTAAAGATGCTGCGCACGTGGGTGGGATTGCGTTTTAATATCCGCTCAAACTGATGCCGGGCCTCTTCCCACTTTTTCTGGGATAGCATCAGCAGCCCCAGGTTGTAGCGCGCCTTACCATATTCTGGACTGAACTGGATCGCTTTCTGGTAGGCATTGATTGCGGCTTTGGTACGGTTCTGTGAGCTGAAGATAAGCCCTTTGTGGAAATGTGCGCGGGCATAACCAGGCTTCAGGCTGATAACTTTCTCGAGCTCCTCTAGCGCAAGTTGATGTCCTCTGTCGTTGTCGGGGTAGAGTGATGCCAGTGCGACGCGTGCGCCGAGATAGTCAGGCTTGAGGCGAATGGCGGCCTCGAATGATTTCTTCGCTTCACTGCTATATCGGTCAATCGCACGTAGTGCAATCCCTTTGTTGTATAGCGCTCTCGCTTTACGAGCGCCACCAGTTAATTTGCTTGCGCGCTCAAACGCATTGATCGCCTCTGGGTAGTTGCCGAGGCGGAGGTGTGCAATACCGATATTATATTGCGCCTCAAAGTGTCCACTGATGCGCTTCAACATCTGTTGATAGTCAGCAATTGCCAACTGGTAGTCGCCATTGGCTGAGTGAATCACCCCGCGATTAAAATAGGCGCTGGCATAAACGGGCGGTGTATTGATCGCACGGTCCAGCTGGAGCAGGGCGCGCCTGTTTTCACCCATTTTATAATAGAGCACGCCAAGGTCATTTAACACATCGGATGTTGCCCGTTGAGCAATGCGCTGCTGGTAGAGTTTTTCTGCTGCAGAGAGTTTCCCACTGTTAATTAACCCCTGCGCCTTTAAATAGAGTGGGTCATCGGTACGGTTTGTATTGATTAACTTGCCGAGCTCAGTGCCTGCTTCTTCCACGACGCCATCAAGGCTTAAGATAGCAGCGCTTGCTTCAATCTCAATTAGCGTTATCTGCTCTGCATTGCGTGCTGACTGGTACTGCACATAGAGCAGCAATAGAAAGATCATGACAATAACCAGTGTGACTGGAACAAAGCTTTCACGCATTAGAGTGGAAAACTTAATACTCATTCTGCACCTCGTGCCGGATTGCCTCGAGTAGTGTGCGCATTCCCTGTTGATTTGCATTCTGAATCTGCAGGCCGGGACGAACATTGATCTCAAGTAATACTGGTCCACTCTCTGAAATTGATATGTCTATGCCGAGATATTTGAGCGGTGCTTTACTAGCGGCTACGCAGCTCATTGCCACGACCTGGGGCCAGTAAGGGATAGATTGACCAATTAGCAGTTCATTGTTATCCGGGTGATGAGTGATAGAATCATGAAGTGATATAGCATGTTTTGTGATGCCGCTTTTAATATCAATACCAAGACCAATAGCGCCCTGGTGAAGGTTTGCTTTGCCATCAGATGCCAGTGTTGGAATGCGCGCCATGCAAAGTACCGGACGATGTTGATAGGTGATCAGGCGTACATCAGCAAGGCCATGAGGGCTAAGGCAGGTGATGTCGGGGTGCTGGATAATACGCTCTTCGACGATCGCGACATCGCTCAGGCCAAAAGAGTAAACACCAAAGATAATGTCAGTGAGCTGTTTTTTGATGGCATTCAGAGTGTAGCGTTTGCCACCCGGGGTAAGCCAGTGGTCACCCTCTTTATCAACAAAGACAAGAATGCCACCGCCGCCACTTCCCTTTGCTGGTTTAATGACAAAGCTTTTATGCTTATTAAGCTCATCAGCCAGATTACTCAGTTCATAGAAAGAACTAAAGGTCGCCAGTGTTTCAGGCATCACCACATCGCTATCGGCCAATATCTGTTTGGTGAGTAATTTATTGTCGGCAATCGGAAAATTTCGCCGATGATTGTTAGGATAAATATAATCCAGGTTTCGCTTGTTCATGCTTAGCACGCGCTGGCTTGCATGGCGTATCAGCTGTAGTTTTTCAATAAGCCGTTTTAACATCACTTAACCTCCCGGGAGAAGATCAGTTTGCGAAAACGGACAAACTCAGTTACGCGCATTCCAACCCACTTGCCCAGCCAGAGGTTGAGCGTAATTACTACCAGTAGCAGCTCGGGAAAGGCGAGTATCATACTTTGCAGAAAGAGCGACTCCATCACTACATAGCAGGCGCTGATTACCAGGATCGTCCATGCGGTGATGCGGAACGCCTCAAGTGACCCCTGTTCCGATTCAATTATGGCAAAACGTTCTGCAGTGATCGCGAGGACTGCAATTGGAAAGAGGGTGACATGCGCCAGTTCAAACAGGCCAAAGTGAACGCTGATGACAGTCATGCTCATCATGACGATCACCACCGTGCTCAGCATGATCGCCATCTTGGGGGAGTGTAGTAGCTGTAGCCAGTCGAGTAGTTTACGCACGATTGACGAGACTAGAATAATCAATATAAACCCGATGGCCCCCCATAGCAGGCCTGTTTCACGTGCCGCAGCAGCAATCAGTGCCGGGAGGAAGGTGCCAAAGGTCTGAATCCCAATCACATTACGAAAGATCACAACCACCAGTGCACCGAGTGGGATCATCAGAATAATTTTTAGCAGGTTCTGTGAGATCCCCACCTGCTCAAAGATGGTGTAGAGGTTGAAAATATTAAAACCGGACTGGTCGAGAGACTCTAACGCCTCACGTTTTGGCACCAGCCGTTTGACCATGTTGAACGAGTAGTTAAAGTTAATGTTTGAGGTGTGTTTGAATAGCACCAGGTCGCCGTAGTAAAGGGTGAGGTAGTTGGCTGGAATATCAGCAAAGTGGTCATTGATGGTGTCAAAGGGTACCCAGTGGCCGGCGATATAGACCTCCACCCATTGATGAGAGGTTCGTTTGTTTCCAGCCTGCATGATCAAGCCGCCCACCAGGCGAGCTGGAATATTAAGTTTACGTGCCAGCGCAAGAAACAGGCGACTTTTACCATTACAGCTCGCCTCGCCCAGCTTCAGTGCCGTGATCGCATCAGTAAAACCAGAGAAGTTTTTATTAGCGAAATCATCCTGTAGATGGCGGTGGATTGTAGTGATCGCATTAAGCAGGGTGTGTGGCCCACCAGGAAAGAGTTTTTGCAGTGTCTCTTCGATCAGTGGGTCATTAACCTGAACCCCAGGAGCTTCCTGCAGGTAGGGTTTGATATCGTCTGGGTAGCTGCGAGGGATCATCATATCGGAGGGAATAGCGTAGCGAATATGTTTCGCCTCGACCGAGTAGGAGTAGCGGATGTTCTGCCTTCCCTGGACATTACTGGCCTCCCAGCGGGCGAGTCGATTAAGCGAGTCGTTTTCGATGCTAAGGTTAAAGAGGCCGGAAGAGTTACTCTCTTTGGAAATATGCTGGCGGTTATCGCTGCGAGGTAGGTAGGTGCTCACAGAGATGTCATCGCCATGGCCAGTTGTTTCAATATTGACATCTATCTGGTAACTGGTAGCGGGGATAAGCCCTGCCAGCGGATAGTCCAGCACATAGAGCTTATAGGCCATAATGCTCCATGCACTTAGCAGTAGCGCAATGACTAGTGCGACGAAGGTGTAGTCTCTATAGTTGTGCGCTGACGGTTTGTTTTTCACATTCATCAAATGGCCATTTGCTATTTTGAGGGGCCCCCTGGTACCTGCCGGTTACCCTCAGTGTCGCCGGCAGCTATTGACAGATGCCCTTCGTATTTATGGGCAGGGAAATTCTAGCCCGCGAAGCTGAATTTAAACTTAAAAAAACGGGTAGAAATATGATGCTTATCAATGCATTTTCTACTCTTTAATGGTGGCTTTATCAGCGTCTGGAGTGGTTGGAATGGTTCGCTCCCTGAGGACCTGGGGCGTAGTTTGATCATGTTGCAATGACAGATGAAATGCCGGCTACTGTTTCCTATCGATGGCTGGATTAAAGAGGCTTCTCTTCCTGCCATAGAAGCTATTTCAGGTTTTTTCTAACGACCTTATTCCCCTTCAATACAGGATCGCATAGACTTACAGGTAGCGGCTGCAACATTTGTGGCCCCGGGTGAGAGAGACATGAGCGGACCCATTGTGCAATCTTCAGAGTCGTTATGTGAGGCTTTTGGTCTGACGGCTAAGCGACGGCATCAGCGGCTTGCATTTCTGGCGTTTGCCAGAAGTGATCACCAGTTAGCGCTAAAGTTACAGGATGAGGTGATCACACCAGACGTTAAAGAGATTGTCGATCTTTTTTATGACAGGTTGATGGCCGACCCTGAATCGTCCCGGTTTATTGGTAGTGAGCACCGTCTTTCTCACCTGAAAGAGACGCAGACGGGTTATCTGTTAACCCTGGGAAAAGAGTTTGATACAGAAGCCTACTTTGAGAGTCGCCTGCGCGCAGGGCTGGCTCACGCCTGGGTCGGATTGCCGCTCACCACTTATCAGTGCGGTTACCATATTCTTCAGAACTTAATTCTCTCCTTCATCAAAAAAAGGGTAACGGAGGAGGCGTTTGAGCCACTGCTGCTGTTTTTGCTTAAGATCGTTTCGCTCGACATGTCGCTAGCGATAGAGGCCTATCATAGCGCGCAGGTAGAGGGGTTGATGCATTCACTTGAGAAAATGAAAAGTCGGCAGCAGCAACTGCAGGAGCGTGTTCGTATCGATAGTCTGACCAGAGTCTTCAGTCGTAGCCAGATCCTGGAAAATCTGACGAGATGCATTAAAGAGGCGCGCACCCGTGGAGAGAGTTTATCTATTGTGATGCTTGATATTGATCACTTTAAACGGATTAATGATCGCTACGGTCATCAGGTGGGGGATCTGGTGTTACGCCAGGTGGCGAGACGTTTCATGATGGCTGTGCGTGATGCCGATATG
>DRLG01000063.1 GCA_011053135.1 Chromatiales bacterium | reverse complement strand
TAACGGCAACCTCACTAACACCACAGGTTCTTTGCAGCTCGATTTTTCGAATATTAGCCCCCAGGCGACTACAGGTGCAGAGATGGCGCTGAATCTCAATTCATCACTCGCGGTACCTGGTGCAACACCAAGCTCAAGCTTAACAGTGCCGAATAGCACCATTCTTGATGAGGATGCAGCGATCTCCTCTACCGTGGTTGGTACGGCATTTAATATGCGAGATAACTACGGTGTTGAACGGTCGGTTCAACTTGAATATACCCGGGCAGCGGCAAATGAGTGGAGTGTTATCTTACGTGATAATGTCTCCGGCAACACATTTCCGGCCTCTTCAACCATCGACACCAGTGGCGCCAGTGCGTCGCCCAGCTCTGTGAGCTTTAACTGGGTCCCGGAAACAGCAACAGGCGCACAAGACCCAGTGGTTGTTTCAACCAGTGTGGCGGGGATCACTTTGGTTGCTGCAGCTTCTAATGGTGACTCATCGGCAGCGACTGCACCAACAGTGAATAACGGCTCGGCTCAGGTCGCTTTCAATGAAACAGACGCTTCGACCTATAACAACTCGACCTCAATGACCATTTTTGACTCCCAGGGAACAGCCCACCTGTTGACTACCTATTTTAGAAAAACAAATCAGGCCAATGAATGGGAGGTGTTTACCTTTTCTGACGGTATCCGGGTCGATGGTACCGGCGCATCAGGGCAGCAGATGCAGTTTAATACCAACGGCCAGCTAACAGTACCCACCGGAACATTGCCGACGCTGACTTTTGATCCAGGTGGTGGTGCGGCACAGGTGGTGATGGATGTCGATGTCTCGAGTGTCACCCAGTTCGGTAGCGCTTTTAGCGTCGCTTCATTAACGCAGGATGGCTATGCCACTGGACAGTTGAGTGGCATCGATATCAGTGATACGGGGATCGTGCTTTCCCGCTTTACCAATGGTCAAACACGCATACTGGGGCAGGTTCAATTGGCCAATTTCACCAATCCGCAGGGGCTTCGTCAATTAGGTGATACCACCTGGGCCGAGTCATTCGAATCGGGTCAGGGTGTTATTTCTCAACCGGGTTCATCCGGTCTGGGGCTGATTCAGTCAGGTGCATTGGAAGGTTCTAATGTCGATTTGACTGAACAGCTTGTTGGCATGATCACCGCGCAGCGTAATTTTCAGGCGAATGCACAGGTGATCTCAACTGCCGACACTATCACGCAGTCAATCATCAATATTCGCTAGCGCGGTAATAGGTACTCAGGAGGGGTAACATGGATCGCATGCTATATCTTGCAATGTCTGGTGCCAGCCATGCCATGAAGGCGCAGGCGGTTAATGCGAACAACCTGGCTAACGTCAATACCACCAGTTTTCGCGCTGACCTGGCAGCCTTTCAGAGTATTCCGGTTGAGGGGGCTGGCTTAGAGAGTCGTGTCTACAGCGTGGCGCGTGACAACGGTGTCGATCTCGGTGCCGGACCTACTATTACGACAGGGCGAGAGCTTGATGTGGCTATTAATGGTGATGGCTGGTTTGCCATTCAACGAAACGATGGTAGTGAAGGGTTCACCCGGGCCGGAAATTTTCGCATTACCTCATTTGGTCAATTAGAGACCGACCGTGGTCAGCCAGTGCTGGGCAATAGTGGTTTACCGGTCATTATTCCACCCGCAGAGAAAATTGAAATCGCCTCAGATGGTACCGTTTCAGCACGCCCAGTAGGGCAGACAGCGGCAACACTGGTTGTGGTGGATCGTCTTAAAATGGTGAATCCTGATCCTGCCACTATGCAGAAAGGGAGTGATGGTGTGATGACTTTGAAAGATGGCACGATCAGTGTTGCCGATGCATCTGTCACACTCTCATCTGGTGTTTTAGAGGGAAGTAACGTAAATGCGATCGAATCGATGGTGAGCATGATCGCACTATCACGGCAGTTTGAGATGGGTGTAAAAATGATGAAGAGCGCCGAAGAGAATGATAAAGCATCGGCACAGTTATTGCGTGCAAGTTAGTAAGCAGTAACGATTAAGCAGAAATTAAAGAGGATGATGGTATGACAAGTCAAGCACTCTGGATTGCAAAAACAGGACTCGATGCACAACAGACACGCATGTCTGTTATTTCGAATAACCTCGCTAACGTCAATACAACCGGTTTCAAGCGTGGTCGAGCTGTCTTTGAAGATCTGCTCTATCAGAATGTACGCCAGGTGGGTGCTCAGTCGTCGCAGGATGCAAAACTACCCACCGGACTGATGCTGGGTACAGGCGTGCGAACGGTTGCAACAGAAAAACTCTTTACCCAGGGTAATAGTATCGAAACCAAGAGCCCACTGGATATCAGTATTCAAGGACGCGGTTTTTTTCAGATTCAATTGCCCGATGGAACGCAGGCGTACACACGGGATGGTTCCTTTCAGCTAGATTCACAGGGGCAAATTGTCACCGCAAGCGGCAATACTTTGCAGCCTGCCATCACCATTCCTGAAAACTCGCTGAGTATTAGTATCGGTGCAGATGGCACCGTTAGTGTGACCCAGCAAGGGGACTCAACGCCAACCAATGTGGGCAATATTCAGTTAGCAGATTTTATTAACCCCACCGGGCTACAGCCGATGGGACAAAACCTGTTGCTGGAATCGGCAGCCAGCGGCTCGCCGCAGACCGGTACACCAGGAATAACCGGTATTGGTACGTTATCTCAGGGGACATTAGAGACATCTAATGTCAATGTGGTCGAAGAGCTGGTGGGCATGATTGAAGCACAACGTGCCTATGAGATGAACTCGAAGGCGATATCCGCATCTGATCGCATGTTGCAGTTTATTAACAATAACCTTTGATCCTGAACAATCAGCGGTTGAAAAGAAAAGGTGATTAGATTGGGTGTAGAAAAGAGAAAATTTCTTGTAGGTAGCGCTGTTATTTTATTGATGACAGGCTGTGCAATCTCACCAAAAGAGAAGATCGCCACCGCGGAGGAGATCTTTGCAATGTCAATCCCTGAACGAATTGATAATGGTGCAATTTATCAACCCTCTCGCGGAATAGCGCTTTATGAAGATATTAAGGCGCGCCACGTAGGTGACATCATTACGATATTGCTCTCGGAGCAGACCAATGCAACAAAATCAGCCAGCACCACAACTTCAAAAGATAACGCAGTTGATGTTACCAATCCGACAGTATTAGGGCTCCCAGCAGTCATCAACAGCAGTTTATTAAGTAATCGCCCTATGTCGCTCGCCTCAACACTTCAATCGAGTAAAAGCTTTACGGGTGAGGGAGATAGTTCTCAGAGCAATAATCTAACCGGCAGTGTTACTGCGATGGTCACTGAGGTACTGCCAAATGGTTATCTCCGAATTGAAGGCGAGAAGAGTATCAGCATCAATCAGGGCGATGAGTATATTCGAATCAAAGGGATTGTTCGTCCAGTAGATATCGCCTCAAATAACAGCGTTTCATCCACGCAGGTGGCCAACGCAGTGATCTCGTATAGTGGCAGTGGCGTTATCGCCAGCTCAAATGATATGGGCTGGTTAGGTAAGTTTTTTAATAGTATCTGGTGGCCTTTCTGATTGATTCACTCACATGCACAGGACTACCAAAAGGACTCAGTGTAATGAAAACCAAATGGTTAATGATCTCAATTCTATTTGCCAGCATGTTTACGGCAAATATCGCGCAGGCAGAGAGAATTAAAGATATATCATCGGTTGCAGGGGTACGATCTAATCAGCTAGTTGGGTACGGCCTGGTTGTGGGGCTGGATGGAACAGGTGACCAGACAAGCCAGACGCCATTTACAATTCAAAGCATGATGAGCATGCTAGCTCAGTTCGGTATTACGTTACCACCAGGTATAAACCCGCAGTTGAAAAATGTTGCGGCTGTTTCCCTGCACACGAAGCTGCCACCCTTTGCAAAACCTGGGCAGTCGCTTGATGTAACCGTCTCTTCTCTGGGTAATGCAAAGAGCCTGCGTGGAGGTAGCCTGCTAATGGCTCCTCTAAAAGGTGCCGATGGTGCCATTTATGCGATTGCGCAGGGAAATTTAGTCGTCGGTGGTTTCGGCGCAGCCGGTAGTGATGGCTCCAAAATTACTGTCAACATCCCAAGCGTTGGTCGTATCCCTGGTGGTGCAACGGTCGAGCGGGCAGCACCAACACCTTTTGGGGAAGAGGACAGCATCGTCCTCAATCTTCATGGCCCCGATTTCACCACTGCAAAACGTGTTGCAGAGGCGATTAATAGTGCGATCGGTATGGGCACTGCGTACCCCATTGACGCCTCTTCCATTAAAGTGAATGCGCCAAAGTCTCATGCGCAGCGGGTGATGTTTGTCTCTATTATAGAAAACATTACGCTGGAACCAGGTGAGGCCTCGGCTAGAATTATTGTCAACTCTCGAACCGGTACAGTCGTGATCGGACGCCATGTACGTGTCACTTCAGCCGCGGTGGCGCACGGCAGCCTGACGGTAACGATTGTTGAGCAGCCTGCAGTCAGCCAGCCGACTGGACCGCTTTCAGGAGGATCGACAGTGGTTGTACCCGCTTCTGATATTGAGATTAGTCAGGAGACAAATCGCATGTTTATGTTTAACCCCGGGGTTTCTCTTAATGAGATAGTTCAGGCTGTTAATCAGGTTGGCGCAGCACCTGGGGATTTGATTGCAATACTGGAAGCACTCAAAGAAGCGGGCGCACTGCGTGCTGAATTGATCGTCATTTAATGGTCTAACAGGAAGCTAGTCTATGAACCCAACGGCCTCATCTGTTTATACTGATTTTCATGGCTTATCACAGCTAAAAGCGGATGTGCGCAGTGATACATCGGATGAGTCGATTGAGCAGGTTGCGCGCCAGTTTGAGTCGATTTTTACTCAGATGATGTTAAAGAGTATGCGTGATGCGACAACTTCGACGGATGGTGGCCTGTTCGATAATGATCAAAGCAATATGTATCGTGAAATGTTTGATAAACAGATTGCACTATCAATGTCAGAAGGGCGCGGTATCGGTTTAAAAGAGATGTTGATCCGGCAGTTGGGTGGAGGGAATAATGAACCAGCCACCAATGACGATGGTGGATTAGCGCTCAACCCACTCCCTGCACGTATGCCCAGTAGTAATGGCGCAACAGTCAGTTCACCTGTTCAGAATATTGAATATCGCGCGGAGCGTATCGCCTCTCCTCGTGAGTTTGTTGAAACAATGCGGCCTGAAGCAGAGAGGGCTGCTGCCAGATTAGGGGTTTCGGCTGAAGTGCTGATTTCACAGTCGGCGCTTGAAACGGGTTGGGGCAGGGCGATTATTCAAGCCCCCAATGGGGATAACAGCCACAACCTTTTTGGGATTAAGGCGGATGCACGCTGGCAAGGTGAGCGGGTTGCAGTGCCGACCATCGAGTATGAAAACGGTATCGCCAGAAAAGAGATTCAGATGTTCCGCGCCTATGATTCATATGCTGACAGTTTTGACGATTACGCAAATTTTATTCTCTCTAATCCGCGTTATGAAAACGCACTTTCGGTGGCGGCAATACCTGAGCAATATGTGACAGGGCTACAGCAGGCAGGGTATGCAACAGATCCTGAATATGCATCTAAAATCAACAGGATAATGAGCTATGAAGTGGTCCAGAAGAGGCCGGAGCCAATTCAGGATTCAGGCTATCCGCCGCTAATATAGGAAGGATTGAACATGTATAGAGCCATATTAAAATTTAATGCTTATGTCGAATTAGCACGCGCTAGCTGGGTGGTTTGAGATGGCTGGTGGCGGCGTTCTTTCATCTGGAATCTCAGGTCTATTGTCATCTCAACGAGCGCTGGCAACGATCTCTAACAATATCAATAACGTCAATACTGAAGGGTATAGCCGTCAACGGGTTGAGCTGTCGTCCCGCACACCCGATGCGGCTGGATATGGCTTTGTTGGTACTGGGGTTCAGATATCGTCGATTGAACGCGCCTTTGATAGTTTTGTCACATCACAACTGCGTTCCAGCACTTCATCAAGTGCACAATATGGGGAGTTTTACGCCCAGGCAAGCCGTGTCAATAATCTGCTTGCAGATGCAGATTTTGGCTTGATGCCGAGTATTCAGAGTTTTTTTAATGCCGTACAAACGGTAGCTGATGACCCTGCCTCTATTCCGGCAAGGCAGGTATTGCTAAGTGAAAGCGAGACGTTAGCCGCACGTTTTCAGAGTTTTGATCAGGGGCTGTCTGATATCAGGAGTGACATTAACCAGACGATTCAGACTGAAATTAGAGCCGTCAACAGTCTGAGCGCCGCGGTGGCTGGTGTGAACCGGGAGATATCGAGCGCTCTTTCTGCCGGCAATGGCAATTCGCCGAATGACCTGCTTGATAAGCGTGATCAACTGATATTGGAGCTCTCCGAATATGTCTCGGTTTCAACAGTCGAGCTGGATAATGGTGCCGTTAACGTCTTTATTGGTAATGGCCAGGCTGTTGTGACTGGCTTTGACTCGCGAGACCTTCTGACGATGAACAATTCGTTTGACCCTGAGCAGATTGAAGTAGGCTTTCCAGCAGGGTCAGGTGCAGTCGAGCTTTCAAGCCAGCTTACGGGAGGTTCATTGGGTGGGATGCTGGGTTTTAGAGCGCAGCTGCTTGACTCGGCGCAGGATGGCCTTGGCTTCATCGCGATGGGGCTGGTTGAAACATTTAATGCCCAGTACCGCCTGGGGTCCGACCTGGATGGCGTTGTCGGCAATGATTTTTTTGATTCGCTTGGCGGGACAGGGCCACAGGTGTTGGCAAATTCGACAAATGCGAGTACTGCATCTCAGATCGGTGTGACTGTTTCGGATGTCGGCCAGTTAACAGGCAGCAACTATCGATTAGAAAGAAATGGTGCAAATTACACACTCACAAATCTTGATGACAACACCACCCTGGCGCTCTCCACCTTTCCTGGTGCGAGTGAAACCGTTGATGGATTAACCCTGAGCCTTAACACAGGCTCCATCGCAGATGGTGAAAGCTTCTTAATCAGACCGGTGCGTAATGCAGCACGTAATGTCGATGTGGCGGTCTCGTCACCGCAGAGTCTGGCGATGGCAGTGCCAGTACGAACTTCAAATGAATTAAGCAATACTGGTGAGGGTACAATTAATGCGGGCAGCGTAACAGATGCCGTCGCTTATGTGGCTGATACCTACTCAGTAGTGATGGCTGATGCAACAGGAGGGGATGCAGATGGTAGCGCGATAGGCGTTATTAGTGATGACGCTACCACTGCTAATGCACTTCAATACCGCCTGATGATCAACGGGACTGCAGTCTATACCCAGAATGAAGGTGATCCATTACTGGCAAACCAGGATGCGCTGGCGGCACAAATCAATCTCAGCACTGCTACAACAGGCGTAAGGGCATATGTTGATAATGTGAGTGGAACACTCTTTATGGCGCAGGATCCCGCAAGTGCTATGCCGTTTACAGTGACAGAAGAGCTGCTAGATAGCGGTTCAACGCCGCTGGATAGTGCAGATGCAGTGACGGGGTATTTTGGCAGTGCATTAACTGGAGCAGCTCCAACCAATTCGTTTACCTATGGAGGTGCGGCCGACAGTTACATTGTTATCGATAGTGGTAACAATACAGAAACCAGTGGTACTTATACTTCAGGTGCTGCGATAGCATTTAATGGAATGACTGCAGCTGTTTCTGGCGCGGTCAATAGCGGTGATCGCTTTACCATAGAGAACAATACCAGCGGTGTTAGTGATAACCGCAACGCACTGCAGCTGGCAGCACTGCAGACAAGCCTGCTGCTCGATAATGGCAGTGCCAGCTATGATGATATCTATGGACGTATAGTAGCCGATGTCGCCTCTCAGACTCGCCAGGCCGATGTAAGCAGTAGTGCATTCAATAGTATTTTGCAACAGAACCTGGAAGAACGGGCATCTATATCCGGTGTTAACCTGGATGAGGAAGCTGCAAACATGATGAAGTTTCAGCAGGCTTACCAGGCAGCTGCACAGATCATTTCAACAGCGGACAGCCTGTTTCAGACCCTGATCAACACCATGGGTAGATAGAGATGCGTATATCAACTGGGCAAATTCAGTTAAGCGGTCTGAATCGAATGCTGGAACAGCAGTCACAGATGCTAAATACACAGCAGCAACTCGCTACTGGCAAGCGTCTTATGACTCCTGCTGATGACCCGACGGCATCGGCGCGGATTGTTGGTCTTGATCAGACGCTAAAAGTGACCGAGCAATTTCAGAAGAATATTAATTTTTCCCGCTCTCGTCTTGAACTAGAGGAAGAGGTGATCTCAGGCGTGACCAATGCACTTGACCGCGTGCGAGAATTAGCTGTCCAGGCTAACAACCCCACCATAACCAATCAAGACCTCACGACACTGGCAATTGAAGTAAAAGAGCGTTTGAATGAATTGTTAGGGCTTGCCAACTCACAGGATGCCGGGGGTGAATATCTTTTTGCAGGTTATCAGGGAAATACACAGCCTTTCTCTGCCACCGAAACAGGCCCTTATACCTACAATGGGGATGATGGACAGCGCCTTATTCAAATAGGGAACAATCGCCAAATTGCGGTGACAGACTCTGGAACCTCGACCTTTCGCGAGATTCGGAACGGTAATGGTACCTTTACAACGTTTGATAATCAGTCAAACACAGGCAGTGGTGTGATAGACCCTGGAAGTGTTACCAATCCCTCTTTAATTGATGG
>DRLG01000062.1 GCA_011053135.1 Chromatiales bacterium | reverse complement strand
CGCCAGGCTGTGATTTTCCAGTACCACATCAGCAGGTTCGACTGGGATGATCCAGCGGGCATGAATAAGGGTGTCGATCTGTTTCATGGGTGATCCATCGATTTTGTTCGATGGCAGTATAGCTCAGATAGCGGGATTATGGGGGAAGGGGAGTAAGGGATGCCTATTTCTGGTGTCGTTTTGCCTTTCTTCTCTCTCTGTTTACCCACCTCTCGATTGACTCGGATTTGATATATTAAACACAGGGGCAATCGGCACCCGTTTTAAAGAGCCCGTTTATTTGCATTCTGTCTCTTCAAGTTGGTTGTCGAGTCCAAATTTCGGTGGGCACGGTGGAGGGTCGCCAGGGCCTATAAAAGGATTGCCGTTTAGATCCTTAGTTAATGGGGTGTCTGTGGTTATTTTTAAATCATCTATCCAGAGTTTCTGGCTGATGTGCGCACCTTCATTATCCCAGTATGTGAACAGGTAAAGTGATTCTATAAAACTGTCTGCCCTTTGCAGGGTGCGACGTTCATCTGTCTCGCCAATAAGGTTACCATTTAGCCATACTCTGACCATTGAGTTTCCACCTTCCGGCCCTGTCTTGTCATCTAAGCGAAGGTGGTATTCAATGGTGTTCCATTTTCCCATTGTGAAGAAGTCACTATTAATTCGGTACCACTTTTGAGCACCCTCAAAAATAAACTGAAAAGGGGCGTATCCTCCTGGCTTCCAGAGTTCGGTTCCCGGTGGGCCATCAATATATAGATCATTGTAGCCTTCACTTACTTTTGTTGCGCCATCAAGGTGAAAGGTCCGTAATCTTAAAAATTTGTTTCTCCCGTTTTGGTTAAATTCGAAGCCGCTGGGGAATTTAATGCGTAAGCGCACCCAGATTTCATCACCTTTAACGAGCCTTTTTCCGCCAACATGAGCGCAGTCGGGGAAATTAATTATGCCGCCAAGCTGGCCAAACCCAAGCGAGCCTTTAGTGATATTAAGTTCGAGGCTTTTGCCTCCTGAGTATGACTCTTCTGTAGTGTAAAAGGTACCGCCAGAATCTGAAGTAAAAGACTCTTCATTAGATTGCTGGCAATTGCTGGATCTGACATTTTCACCCGGGGTTCCATCGTCGCCATCAATTGTTATGGTGAAAGCAGATGCACCGCCAGTTATAGCGTAGAAAAGAGTCATCAATAAAAACTTTTTAGTAAAGTGCTGCATAGTTTTGATCCTCCTGGTTATTAATTAGCCCTGGCTGGATCACTTTACATCTCTTCATGGGCTACCCCTTACTATTCTAACGGTTCTGTGTTTTTTAATATGAGGGTTAGTTGTCATTTATATACTGCTCAGATAAAGGTATGTTCCCTCTTGCCTCCGCTTAATTTATCTTCATCGGCCCAATATACGATTTTGAAATCACAATATTATCGATTGCGAGGTGCTGATCGTATGGTGTATTGCCAGGGCCACCATAATAGAGGCCAAAGTCAGCGACATCGATATTGATATAGTCCATATCAGTGAAGCGCACATCTGTTTTTTCAAACACCAGTCGCCCATCCACCCAGCCACGTACAATGCCATCATAAGCACCGGATGAACCCTGTATATTCAGGCCGTCACGTGTGTTCATCTTGACCTGCTGTTCGATGCTATACCAACGTCCTTTTTTAATCAGGCCATTTGGCGTGGTAGCAGTCCAGTTCAGTTGATCACCATAACTACCCACCTGGTCTGCATGATATAGATATGTGGCGAACGCCGTATATCCCTCTAGCGGGTTATAATCGTATGGCACCTGTCTGATATAGCTCCCGCGCGCCGACCAGCCATTTGTGCCGTTAGTGGTACGTCCTCCCCAACCTGCAGCATAGGAAGTGTTAGACTGGGTTCCGGTAATCCCTCCCGGTCTTTTGCCCCCTTCGTTAAGGATATTCTCACCCCAGCTTTCGCCAAGAAAAACATAGTGCCGCACAAACAGCTCGTCTGTTTGATCACTCGCTAAGAAATCAGAAACTTTTTTCCTTGCACTCACGCCATAATTCCCCAGCCCCTGCGTATTGGGAGCACCCGCTTCATACTTCAGCCGCATACAGACGGCGTTGCCATTTTGAAACGGTTGGTAGCCGGGAATAGCCACTGCAGGGATAGACATTAAACCATCACGCTGTCTACCACTCGGTGCAAGCGTGTCACACGGCCAGTAGTTATCGGCATTACCAGTATCGATCGAATCATTGAGGAAATCCTCCCCACCATCGGCTGCGCTATTGCTATCAAATGAGTAACTAAGATAGACATCGGGGTGCGCGGTAATGCCAACATCACCAGGGTACTGTTCGGCAATGCCCAAAACAGGAGAAGAGAGGTCCCAGCTTCCTGTTTTTATCGCAAAAACACCGTGTACTACATCACTGTTGGTAAATTGTGCGATGGTGGTTAGTTTTAACGACGCAGCAGCGATTACCTTATTATTTAATGATGACAGGTCAAACCAGACCAGAATATTGTTATTGTCACGCACTCGCATCGAAGCATTTCTTCCGTAGGTGGCAGTGCTTGAAGAGGGCGTTAGATAGGTGTCACCTGTGGCCGACAACACAATCACCTCTGCATTGTCAGTGGTTACCGTAAGCGCTGGGTGTCGTGAACTATCATCTGCCTCCTTGGTCGCATAGTCCAGCGGCCCATTGGAGCCTGAGACACGGCGAAGATGAAATCCTCGGTTCTTATAATCGCCACGGTTCCAGGCCTGAACCAAAGCGGTAACATCCCACTCGACATCGGCCACAGAATTTGTATCGCTGATTGTCTGTACTGCCCACGGAACTACGCCCTGTGCATCACCATTGGCATCAATATAGTCACCACCCGCATTCTGCCAGCTTAATTGCGCGCCCTTATTATAATGTGTCCATGAAGCACCATCATTAAAACTGCTGCCAGCACCACCTTCGGCTGGTACCAGCAGCGCTTCGTCATAAATAGCAGAGATAACCGCAGCAGCTGAATCATCAGCGTCAGGATCATTGTTGATGCTCTCTGTCGAGCTCCCACCACCACTACCGCCGCAGGCGACAAGAGTAGAGACAGAGATAAGTAAAATTATTATTCGCATGGAAGATAGCTTAAGCATTCTGGATTTCTTTTGGCAGGATTTAACAGAAAATTTTGTGTAAGAGATAAGTGTCCTGCTATCTTATCGACCATAGTGTGGTTAATTGTATAGCCATACTGTGAACAGGATCATAGTCCTGCTTATGGAGCCCGATTATGAGGTCTGAGGGCCGTTATTCCATAAGACCAACGGATGGGCTCCATTGGTTTAGGTGGTAGGAGTGGGTTGTCGTGCGACGGATTTCGTCACCTTAATTTGTCTGTTGAGTGGTTACAGTCTGTTCTGTTTCTGGATGAGGTAGAGCTCCACCCGGCGGTTACGCTTGCGGCCGTTGTGGGTCCAGTGCTCATCTGCCGGGTACCCTTCACCCCAGCTGATGGTGCGCATCAGGTGGGTTGGGACACCGATATATCTGAGGTATTCACGCACCACAAAGGCGCGTTTGGCTGAGAGCTTTGCGTTGTAATCTTCACTGGCCGTTTTGTCGGCGAAGCCGTTGATCAACAGGCGTTCGGCGGCCTCATTGTCCTGCAGGTAGGCGGCAATATCGTTGAGTATCTGTTTTGCTCTATTATCAAGCGCGGTGCCGTTGTGGGTAAATAGCACGCTGTTCAGGGTGATAAATTCGATCGATTTATCACGCTGTGCGAGGGTATCGATGGTTGGCCTGACTGGCGCTCTGTCAGCGGCAGGAGGTTCATCATGGTTGTGTAGATCGGCGTGGTTATCTACCGCGACAGCGGGAAGGTGCGGGCGGTCTGGTTTTTCATTGCTGGCGACTGACTGTATCTCTAGTGGCGGTTCCTCCACGATCACGACAAGTTTGTCATCAGCCAGGGTGTGCAGCGGAAGCAGCATGGCGCTCATAAGTGCGCTATTTCTAAGCCATTGGGGTGATTTTTTTCTGCTCATAAACGGAATATCGGCCGCCTGTGGAGAGGTCTTAACATCAGTCGAGGCTTCTGCGGTAAGATGGCGTCGCTTATCTATCTTGAGATCTTTGGTAATGTCTATTTTCGGAGCGAGCGATGTCGCAGCAGGTTGATCAGGTTCGGGCGGTAATTTGGG
>DRLG01000061.1 GCA_011053135.1 Chromatiales bacterium | reverse complement strand
CGGGCTTCAGCCCATCATCAGTAGCGAGCCCTTTAATAAAGGGTGAGGCACCGTAGAGCATAATGCCGGGACGTACCCACCCCTGATGGCTTTGTGGATGGGCGAGAATCGCCGCCGAATTGGCGATACTGAGGCGTGAGCTATACCCCTTTGTGGCATTAATTAAACGCTTTAGCTGGGTTTCTGTGCGTGGATCACGACGGTCATCTGCGTTAGCAAAGTGACTCATGATCACGATTGAATCAGCAACGTTACGGCACGCCTTAAGTCGTTTGAGGCTACTATCCAGCTGTTCGATGGCGATGCCCAGGCGGTGCATACCGGTATCGACCTTCAGCCACACCTCAACGGGGCGGGCTAGCGACGCCTCTTCAAGCTGTTCAATCTGTGATGGGTGGTGCACAACGGCACTAATCTCATGCTGTTGTAGCTGCTCAAGCTCAGCGCGATCTGAAAAGCCTTCGAGCAATAAAACAGGCTTTGTGATACCCGCGTTACGTAGCGTTAACGCCTCTTCTATTTTAGCGACAGCAAAGGCATCACTGTTCGATAACGCCTGTGCCACTCGCAACATGCCGTGGCCATAACCGCTGGCTTTTATAACAGCCATCACATGGGCGTTTTTAGCGTGATGGCGCACCTGCTGCAAATTATATTGAAGCGCCTGAAGATCTATCGATGCTTCAGCGGCACGCGTCATTCATACCCCCCATCATAGTAGTCACGATCTGCGGTGTAATTGTCAAAACGGGTATACATACCGTTAAAGGTTAGCGGTACAGAGCCGATCGGGCCGTTACGCTGTTTGCCAATAATCACTTCAGCACGCCCTTTGTTATCGGGGTCATCTTTATTGTAGACCTCATCACGATAGATGAATGAGATGACATCGGCATCCTGCTCAATCGCCCCTGACTCACGAAGATCTGACATCACAGGGCGTTTATCGGTACGCTGTTCAAGTGAGCGGTTAAGCTGCGATAGCGCAATCACCGGCACACTCAGCTCTTTGGCCAGTGTTTTCAGGCCTCGTGATATTTCAGAGATCTCATTGGTTCGGTTCTCACTGCTACCAGCTATCTGCATCAACTGCAGGTAGTCAATGACGACCAGATCCAGCTCATGTTCACGCTTAATACGGCGCGCACGCGCACGCAGTTCAGTAGGCGAAAGCGCGGGGGTGTCATCAATAAACAGTTTGGATTCGCTCAACAGGCTCATCGAGGAGGTTAAACTGGCCCAGTCGTCATCATCCAGCTTGCCGGTACGCACCTTGTTCTGGTCGACACGACTGAGTGATGACAACATGCGCATCACCAGCGCTTCACCAGGCATCTCCATGCTAAAGACCGCGACCGATAACTTACCACTGATGGCGGCGTACTCGGCAATATTCATCGCAAAGGTGGTTTTTCCCATCGATGGTCGTCCGGCAACGATGATAAGGTCAGACTCCTGCAAGCCTGCGGTCATCGCATCAAAGTCATCAAAGCCGGTCGAGATGCCGGTGATCGCAGAATCAAGACCTGCCAGCATATCAATGCGATCCACCACATTCGCCAGCAGTTCGGAGACCGGTTTATAGCCTTTATCACTACGTGAACCCTGCTCGGCAATTTTAAAGACCGCCTGCTCGGCGCTATCCAGCAGCTCGATGCTGCTGCGCCCTTCTGTATTAAAGGCGCTATCGGTAATTTCAGTGCCGACTCGAATCAACTGACGCAGCACCGAACGTTCGCGCACAATGGCGGCGTAGGATTTTATATTTGCAGCGCTAGGGGTGTTGTTGGCAAGCGAACCGAGGTAAGGAAGGCCGCCAGCGTTGCCAAGTTCATCGTTATTATTTAACCACTCAGAGATGGTGACGACATCGCAGGGCTGGTTGCTATCTGCAAGTGTTGCAATTGCGCGGAATATCAGGCCGTGATCGCGACGGTAGAAATCCTCCTGGATCAGCAGGTCGGCCACTTTGTCCCATGCATTGTTATCAAGCATGAGACCACCAAGTACTGCCTGCTCAGCCTCAATTGAATGGGGGGGGGTCTTGAACTGCTCTGAGAGTTGCCCCGATGGGTGATCAAAACTACTCTCTAAATCGGTATAGTCCTGCATATAGCTCCTTCAACCCAGTACTAATAACCGCTCACTCGCTAATGCCAGATAGGCCGTCGCGAGTGAGGTCAAACATTTTTGATAGCAGCCAGCGGCCGCCACCATCACAACATGGCTGCTGCTTATTCTTCGTCAGCGACAACCGCTACTGTGATCTGCGCATTCACTTCAGGGTGGAGGTGAATAGATACCTGATATTCACCGATCTGGCGAAAAGCACCTTCCGGCAGGCGTACTTCATGTTTATCAACAGCAGTACCGGCTTCAGTGCAGGCTGCTGCAATATCAGCAGTGCCGACAGAACCGAACAGCTTACCCTCTTCGCCTACTTTACAGGCGATGGTGACTGTTTTTTCAACCAGAACGGTTGCACGTGCGTTCGCTGCTGCCAATAGTTCAGCGGCGGCGGCCTCCAACTCTGCACGGCGCGCATCAAAATCAGCACGGTTAGCGGCGGTTGCAGGAACTGCCTTTTTTCCAGGGATCAGATAGTTACGACCGTAACCCGCTTTGACTGAGACCACGTCTCCTAGACCACCCAGATTTTCTACCTTCTCAAGAAGAATAACATCCATCTTTATATACCTCGTTACGTAGCATATTAACTAAAAATATAAACTAAAAAACTATTAACTTGTTCGACTTAAACATCATCACATCTGACTCTATTTTATTAGCGCCGCTCGTCATCCGACCTGTCATCATCGGAACGATCATCTCGTGACGTATCATCATCCAGCTCATCCAGCTCATCCTGACGAGGCGGGTTATCACGATTTTGCTGATCAATCCCTTCACTCTTTTTTCGCAGACGCCCACGGAAATCGACCCAGCAATCGATGTAACCAACCATCGCCAGCATCATGGCAATGTGCGGTGGCACAATCAGCAGCCCCACATAGAGCGCAATCAACCAGCCGCGCCCCATACCCGTGATGCCAATGACGCCATGAACCAGTGCCAGACCGTGGATCGAAAAGAGCGCCACTACCAGGATCATCAGATCCTGCGAAATACCGCCCTGCCCCGCGAATACCATGCCGGCAACACCAACCAGCGCCGCAGCAATGGCAACACGCTTATCTAGAAACAGTGCGTGGAACTCCTGCTGAAAACCGCCGGGGTTATAAAGCATGCCCTGAAACCAGCGCGCCAGTGAAAGGTTAATCATGGTTGAATAGAGCAACACGGCGGCGACCAGTCCAGTCATCATCCGCGCCATCCCATCCAGCATCTCACTCGCCTCTTGCGTAGATAGCTGCGCTTCATTCAGCGCAGGGGCCATCACAGTATCGAGTAGCGCTCGCCACCATGCAGCAGCATCACCCAGCAGCATGTTGGCCAACAGAACCAGCAGTGCTGCCATTACGGCAATGACAGTTAACGCCTGCCCCAGTGAGCGCGTCACGCGCAACACCATGGCGGCGATCAACACCGGCACCGAGAGTAGTACCATGCCGATCACATAGGCCTGCACCAGGCCGCCATCAAGCGATGACATCGAGCCAATCAGCGCCACCACAATGCCAAGGGCGACCATAATAAACAGCCCTTCTTTTGCTCCATTGCGCAATGTGACCAGACCAATCGTCGCACCAGAGAGATGACTCAGCGGTGGTATCACTAACGACAGTACGGCACCCACAACAGCAACCAGAGTTGCCTGTGTGCGACCACGCATGATGAATGAGGCTAATGCTTTCATGATATCAGTCTGTTTCAACCCTCATCGCTGGCATAGCACAACAGGAGCAGCGAGATGTGAATCCATTGTTATATAAGTCTAGTGCGCATCACAGTAAGGCAGTAGCGCAAGAAAACGTGCGCGCTTAACTGCGGTAGCAAGCTGACGCTGATACTTGGCACTGGTGCCAGTAATGCGGCTTGGTACGATCTTACCGGTTTCGGTGATGTAGTTTTTCAGCATGTAGATGTCTTTGTAGTCAACGACCAGTCCTTCTGCACTAAAACGACAATACTTCTTGCGGCGAAAATATTTTGCCATGATAACTCTCCAATATATAATTAATTACGTTTAAATCTGCCTGTTAATTGCCAGGGCGTGTAGCGCCAGTCTCGCTTCGTCTTCGCGGTAACTCATGCGACTAAGAAACCCTTCGACGCGCACTTCATCTCCACGCTGTAATTTTCCTGCGACCTGTTTCAGCGCTGTTCCTGCGGCAATCACGACAATCTTAAAAAAAGCATCGCGAGGTAGATCTGCTTCAACCTGCTGTGAGCGGTGCTCCAGGGTGAATCGTGTCAATGGAATACCGGCTGGACTGTTACGTGACTCAGGGGAATGACAGATAATCCCACTCACGACCAGACGGTTCTCCGCAGTCACCGATTAACCTTCAGCGGCAGGTTTTTCCTCAGCTGCTGCTGGTGTTTCAGCAACCGGCGCTGCAGCAACAGGTGTTGAACGCTCCTCTTTAACAGGGCGAGCTAAAGGAGATGGTTCCGTGATCGCCTCTTTACGGGTGATAACCAGGTT
>DRLG01000060.1 GCA_011053135.1 Chromatiales bacterium | reverse complement strand
TTTTTTTGTAGATGATTTTTTAATAGCGCTCTTTCTGGTTGTAGCTTTTTTATTATCGACCATGTTATTCCCTAAATGATTAAAAAGTTCGGCCTCTGATTAAATCAGAAAATAAAACTTCGCTCATAACTTAATCAGAGGCGCGACATTATAGTCACAACATTTGACATTCGCAAAACTCATCTTCAAACAGATATAAGGATCGATAGTCATTCCAGAGGAAAACAGAACAGAAAAAAACTACCGCGATGTTTTGCCTAAGAGCTCTCTGAATATAAAAAGCAACTCACACGATGGCTATCGCTTAATGGTGAACTGGCTGGATAACGGGTATGACATTGTGCCATCACCTGTGGGCAGCGGGTATGAAAATGACACCCCGCTGGCGGTGCTGCAGGCGAGGGAAGCTCCCCTTGCAGTTGAATAACCTCACGCCCATCTTCTTTATTTATCGTCGGGATGGCAGAGATTAGCGCCTGCGTATAAGGGTGTTTGGGGTGGTTAAGAAGATCATCCACTCGCCCCTGCTCAACAATACGGCCGAGATACATCACCGCGACTTCATCGGCAAGATAGGCGACGACCGACAGATTATGTGTAATAAAAAGATATGAGAGTCCCATCTCACGCTGTAGCTGCTTCAACAGGTTAAGAATCTGCGCCTGAACTGATACATCCAGCGCACTGGTCGGTTCATCACAGATAATCAGTCTGGGGTTGACTGCCAGTGCACGTGCAATGCAGATGCGCTGACGCTGCCCGCCGGAGAACTCATGTGGATAACGGTCACGCGCCTCAAGTGGTAAACCGACCTGCGTGAGCAGTTGATCAATACGTGCCGACTGTTCGGTAGCGGTACCAATCCCCAGTGTCACCATCCCTTCGCGAATGATCTCAGCCACCTTCATGCGTGGATTCATCGAAGAGAAGGGGTCCTGAAAGATGATCTGAAACTCATTTCGTCTCTTACGCAGTGCCGCTTCACTGAGTTGACAGAGGTCCTCTCCGGCAAACAACACCTCGCCACCTGTTGGCCGGTTCAGTTGCAAAATCGCTTTACCAACAGTGGTTTTACCGCAGCCAGATTCACCGACCAGTGCAATGGTCGCACCCCGGTTAAGCCGCAGTGAGACCCCATCCACCGCATAGAGATAACCACTTTGACGGCTAAAAATCCCCTGCCGAAGCTGAAAGTGTACTTTGAGATCCTTCACATCGAGTAGCGTTGTCGCAGCAGAATCTCTGCTGTTCTTCTGCCAGCTTTGATCGGGCAGATGGTGCGCGCTGTTGTTAACAGCCGAATGTGTGGCAGAGTCAAAGCGGTGACAACGCGCCCGCTGCCCCTCTCCAAGATCAAACCACGGCGGCAGCTGCTGGTGACAACGATCATCACTAAAATCACAACGTGCGGCAAAGCGGCAAGCGGAAAATTTTTCTGTCAGTGATGGCACTGCGCCATGAATCACCGCGAGTGGCTGCTCTCGTTTGTTAATATCGGGTAGCGACTCAAACAGTTTCTGGCTATAAGGGTGCTTCGCTTCAGTAATAAACTGCTCACGTGTCGCCTCCTCAACCAGCTGCCCCGCATACATCACCCCGATCCTGTCTGCCATAGTGGCGACCACCCCGAGGTCATGAGTGATCAACAGTAGTGCCATGCCGCGCTTCTGCTGTAGTCTTTTTAACAAGGTAAGCACCTGCGCCTGGATCGTCACATCGAGCGCTGTTGTCGGCTCATCAGCAATCAGCAGTTCAGGCTCCCCCGCCAGCGCAATAGCGATCATTACGCGCTGCTTCATCCCGCCTGAGAGCTGGTGTGGGTAGTCACCGTAGCGCTGTTGCGAGTCTGCAATGCCGACATCGTTGAGTAGCGCCACAACCTTCTCTTTCACAGCGCGCCCCTTTAAGCCCTGATGAAGCCGCACCGACTCTGCGATCTGCTCACCGATCGTCACAACAGGGTTAAGCGAGCTCATCGGCTCCTGAAAGATCATCGCCACACGGCGGCCACGTATGCGTCGCATCGCACCGTCCGACAGCTGCATGAGATCTTCACCATCAAAGAGTACCCGCCCGGCCACCACCCGCCCCGCTGGTGGTAACAGGCGCATAATCGAAAATGAGGTCATCGATTTTCCGCAGCCCGACTCACCCAGTAACGCATAAGTCTCACCACGTTGAATAGTGAGGCTAACACCATCGACAGCATAGACCGCCTGCTCATTACTTTCAAAGCGGGTAACGAGATTTTCAACGCTTAGCAGTGGTCTGCTCACTGGGCTATTCATCTGTTTTTAGAGTATTAGACGCGGCACTGCTGAGAGCAGCTTCTGTGTGTATTGCTGCTGTGGATTACGGCAAATATCAGCAGTCGGTCCTCGCTCCACAATCTTGCCGCCATGCATCACTGCCATCTCATCACTAATGTATTCAACCACGCTGATATCGTGCGTGATAAAGAGCAGTGTGAGCCCCTTTTCCGCGCGCAGCTCCATTAGCAGCTGCAACACTTCGGCCTGTACTGAGACATCGAGCGCGCTGGTCACCTCATCACAGACAATAAACGCAGGATCCAGCACCAGCGCACGCGCCAGGCCGATACGCTGACGTTGACCACCGGAAAATTCATGCGGGTAGCGCCACAAGTGATCACCATCCAGCTGCACCCGCTGTAGAATCTTGCGTGCAATCTCGATCCGCTCCTCTTTGGACTCGCCAATGCCGTGCACTGCCATCGGCTCAATGAGGGTGCTAACGATCGTCATACGCGGGTTGAGTGACGACATGGGGTCCTGAAAGATGATCTGCATATCGCGGCGAAATGGGATCATCGCTTTACGCGGCAGCCGGGTGATCGCCTGCTGGTTAAATGAGATCGTGCCAGCAGTTGAATCGACCAGACGCAGGATCGCACGTCCGAGCGTGGTCTTACCACAGCCCGACTCCCCGACCAGCGCCAGCAACTGCCCTCTGGGGATCTCAAGGTCGACACCATCGACCGCTTTAACATGATCAACAGTGCGGCGAAAAAGTCCTTTCTTAATCGGAAAGTAGACTTCGAGCTGCTTCACATCGACCAACGGTGGCTGCGCCGATGTCACTTCCGTCGATTTCGCCAGCGATCGATTTTCGATCAACTGTAGATCACGTTGGCGCTTTAGGTTTTCAGGCAACGCCGCCAATAGCTGCCGGGTGTAATCATGTTCTGGCTGATGCAGCACCTGCTGTAACGTGCCCTCTTCCACAATCTTACCCTTGCGCATCACCGCTACTCTATTGGCCATCTTTGCCACCACCCCAAAGTCGTGGGTGATGAAGAGGATGCTCATTCCATTTCGTTCCTGCAACGCTTTCATCAGACGTAAGATCTCTGCCTGCACGGTGACATCCAGCGCGGTGGTTGGCTCATCGGCAATCAGCAGGTCTGGTTCACAGGCCATCGCCATCGCGATCATCACACGCTGGCGCTGGCCACCGGAGAGGCGGTGGGGAAATTCATCAACGCGCACTTCAGGCTCAGGGATCTGCACCTGTTCAAGTGCGGCGATCGCACGCTTGCGCGCCTCAGCATCACTCATATCAGGCCGGTGGATCTGAAGCACTTCAATAATCTGGTCACCCACGGTAAAGACGGGGTTGAGCGAGGTCATCGGTTCCTGAAAGATCATCGCAATGCGTGCGCCACACACCTGGCGTTTTTTCTCTTCGTCCAGGGTGAGCATATCCAGTGCTTCACGCGTGCCACTCTCATCCAGATCACCGCCACGAAAAATGATACGCCCATCGGGATGGCTACAGATATCTTTAGGAATAAGCTGAATAATGGATAGCGCGGTGATCGATTTGCCACTCCCCGACTCCCCTACCAGACAGAAGATCTCCCCTTTATCGATACTAAAACTGATACCATCGACCGCCTTAACACTGTTTTTACCGACACGAAGGTAGGTCTTAAGATTGTCTACTTGCAGTAACATCTGCTACCCGGCCGACTTCTTAAGGTTGGGGTCAATCGCGTCACGCAGTGACTCACCCATCAGGTTGTAGGCAAAGACAGTGAGAAAAATGGCACCGCCGGGGAAGAGTGCCATCCACCAGTTAAAGGTGGATGACTGCACCGCCTGATTTAACATCTGCCCCCATGATGGGTCATCGACCAGCCCCAGCCCGAGGAAGCTCAATGTCGCTTCGGCCAGGATGGCGGAGGCAACGCCAAAGCTTGCCGCCACCAGAATGGGGGCGATACCGTTTGGTAACATGTGACGAAACAGGATCGAACGTAACGGCAGGCCACAGGCGGTCGCGGCCTGGACAAACTCCTGCTGTCGCAGGCGCAGAAATTCGGCTCGCACAAAACGTGCGTAACCGGGCCAGCTCGTGATGCCGATGATCACCATCATCACATAGAGACTGCGATCAAAGAAGGCGACAAAGGTGAGCAGCAGAAAGAGCGTCGGCACCGCTTCAAAGATCTCCATCAGGCGCATGCCGATCATATCGACGATACCTGAGAAGAACCCCATCAGCCCCCCCATGATAATGCCAATCAACAGCGCGATGCCGGTTGCGACAAAACCGATGCCGAGTGCGATGCGTGAGGCGTGAATCATACGGCTCAACACATCCGAGCCGTTCTCTTCAGTACCAAACCAGTGTGTGCGCTCCGTTGAAGCGAGCGGCGCCTCTAACCCCGTATCACCTGCGTCTCGAATATAATCTTTGGGCGAATAGGGGATCGGGGCGTGAATCACCCAGTCGTAAGCGCCCGCCGCCTGCTTCACGCGGTATTGATCATAGACGGTTAACTGCGGTGGCGAGACCACCATAAAGGCGATGATGGTGGTGAGCGTTCCTGTCACCAGTAGCACCATCACCTTTTTATAAAAGCGGATGCGGATAAACATCAGTACGACTACGGTAAAAAAAACGGCCAGCATCACCACATCACCCACCGTCAGATAGCGCAGCATGGGGCTACTTACCACCGACCCTTCACTCAGTAATAGTGGATGGCTATTGGCAATAAAGGGGGCAAACACCGCTACGACTGCGAGAATGGCGATCCAGAACAGGCCAAAGCGCGCCCCCCACTGGGTAAAGGCCTCGCGCAACACCTGCGCAGCATAACTGCGATTAGCCGCCCGTTCACTCTGGCGTTCATCGGCCAGTGAACTTTCGGTGACCACCGCCTCGGCTTTATGGCTCATTGCAGCACTCCATCGATCATATCGCCACTAGTCATAACTCACCCGCGGATCTGCCAGCGCGTAACAGAGATCGGCAATCAGATAACCGACCAGCGTTAACACGCCACTGATGAGTGTAATCGACAGCACCAGTTCACGGTCACGCCCCTTCACCGCCTCAATGGCAAGTTTACCCATGCCATCGATACTGAAGATGCTCTCCACAATTACCGAACCGCCAAGCAGGCCGGGGAGCAGTGTGGCCGACACTGTGATCAACGGCAACAGGCTGTTGCGAAAGACATGCCGCCATAACACATCCTTCTCACTCACCCCTTTGGCGCGCGCGGTGCGGGCGTAGTCAGCCAGCAGGTTTTCAAGCACAGCGGTTCGGGTGAGTTTGGTGAGAAAGGCGAAGCCGCCGTAGGTGAGGCAGATGACGGGGAGGATAAGGTGCCAGGTGCGATCAAGAAAAAAGCCGCGCACAAAGCCTTCGCTCTGAAACATAAAGAAGAGCACGGTGCCGATTGCGATCCCAACACTCCCCATCACCACCAGGCGTAGTGCGAGGTAATCGGTATAGGCGATCAGCGCAAATAACAGCCCCAGCGTGACGCCTAAAAAGAGGTAGGCCGCCACGCTCCCCCCACCTGGCAGCGCGTTAACCATTAGCAGCGCCATTGTCACCCCCATTGCAGCCATCACACCCGTGCGTAGCTGTACTGACTGAAGACGACTCAACCAGACCATCAACATCGCGCCGATGCTGCTATAGACAAATAGCCACAACACATCCACCAAGGAGTCCCAGTGCGGCAGGAAGACCATATCTAACGCCTCGCGTTGATTAAGGCCGGAGGTGGGAAACCAGTGCCAGTACTGGTCGCTGGAGAAAAAGCCGATCAACAACACCCCGGTTAACATGGTGGGCACTGACCACAGGCCGAGCATCACCACGCTGGAGCCGACATCAAACGGCTGCCCACGGTGCATGGCGGCTCGCACTCCGATTGCGATCGCAATAATGTAGATCAGCGGAATGGAGATGACATTCAGCAACATCGTGATCGGTACGCGCTCTTTGATCAGATCCATCACCGGGCGGCCGTAGCGAAAGCTATCCCCCAGATCCGAGCCTTTAAAAAGTGAAAACCCGTCGATCTCGTTATTCTCATCGAAGGTAAAACCAACAGGTGAAACGTTGTTGAGCCAACGCAGGTACTGTACTGGTGCTGGCGAATCTAATCCATAGAGGCGGTTGTAATAATCCTCCAGCGCCTTCTTCGCCTGCGGTTCCAGGTTCTGCCCCTCCACCAGGCTCTGTGCGCTGATGCCGCCGGGTGCAGAGGCCATCACGGTGAATACCACAATGGTGATCCCCAGTAAGGTGGGGATCATCAACAGTAGCCGTCTCAGAAGATAAATGTGCATTAACGCGATCGCTGGTCAGTCTTAGTCGCTGTACTTCTGCATTTCCAGTGGCACATACCACTCTACCGGTACAAAGCCGGCATTCAACCCCAGTTTGGTCTGTGCAATGTTATGGATGCGTTTGTCGATAAAGACCATCGATTTACGACGCATCAAAAAGGTGTAGGGCTGATCATCGTACATGATCGCTTCAGTCTGTTGCCATAGTGGCATACGCTTCGCTTCATCCACCGTGGCACGCGCTTCATCAATCAACTTATCCAGCTCCGGGTTCTTATTGCCGACAAAATTGTCGCCACCATTTTCAGTCTGGCTACCATGAAACATCTGAAAGATATCGGTCTCAACACCACTCGACCAACTTAGGGTGATCGCATCAAAGTTGCGCTTACCGAGCAGATCCAGCATCACCGACCACTCAGTTGGCTTAGGGTGTAGCAACACCCCGGCACCGGCATAAAGGTCTTTCAGAAACAGCACAATGCGCTTGGTATCTTCATTTCCCTGAAAATAGACCAGCTCAAACTCAAACGGTTCCCCGTTGGCATCTTCCAGTACGCCGTCTCCATTGCGGTCTTCATAACCGGCCTCTTTCAACAGCGCCTTCGCCTTTTCCGGGTCATAGTCGCGTGCAGTGAGCGCTTTATTATGCTGGTGGCTGCGGGGGTTAAAGGGGCTAATCGCCACTTCGCCATAACCGAGCATGATTTCATCAATGATACGTTTGCGATCCGTAAGGTAGGTCATCGCCTGACGCACACGCTTGTCGGCAAAACGTGAAGGCTTATCGATGCTACCCTGATTCCAGCCGATATAACTATAACCGGCAGTCGGACTCATATATTCAAAGTGCTGGGTACGATCGCTTAGCTCACCATCATCAAGCAGCGCTTTATATTCGCGCGGACGAGCGCTATAGATATCGATTTCACCGTTACGAAAGGTGGTCAACCGCGCACTGTCGTTTTCAATCACCTTCCATAGCAGGCGATCAAACGCCGGCAGGATCGGCCCCCAGTATCGTGGGTTGCGTTCCAGTTCAACCATTCCCAGGTCTGGCGTCCACCCTTTGGGATCCTGCAGACGATAGGGGCCGGAGCCTAGCAGCAGCCCTTTCGATTGATTGAAGGCTTCAGGGGTCTGCAGGTAAGGTTCATAGAAATGGCGCGCCATGATGGACATCCCACCCGCCAGTGACAGGGCGTTAAAGTAGGGCTCTTTGAATTCGAACACAACAGTGTAATCATCCAGAGCCGTTACCGATTTCATCTTTTCAAAGTAGGCGCGTGCACGTGGCGCTGCTATGGTCTCATTCATAATAAAATCGAAGGTGAAAACCACATCATCACTGGTGAGTGGTTGACCGTCAGAAAAAACAACATCCTTACGCAGCCTGAATGTTAGCTTTAACCCATCATCACTCACATCCCATGAGCGGGCAATCAGCCCCACCCACTCCAGTGTATCCGGGTCACGTATTAGCAGCGACTCCATCACATAGCTCTGTACATTGGAAGCGTAGACATCTGACGAGACCAGCGGGGTCATCGTTTTCAAGT
>DRLG01000059.1 GCA_011053135.1 Chromatiales bacterium | reverse complement strand
GTAGGTCTTTATCGAAAGGGCGTGGATCGCTGCATTTTCAATATTGTCGCCCAATGTAGCATAGACCATGCGATGTTGCTGCAACATCCCTTTGCCATCAAAGGCCTCACTGATAACAACGGCTTCGAAGTGAGCACCATCACCGCTCACACTGACCTGGCTGCCTGCCATTCCCGCCTCAATCATCTTTTTTATTTCATCAACTTGCATCTATCAATCTCTGTTGAGCGCCAGAAACAGCTGTTCCAGCTATCGCCATGCTGTTTATCGTAAATATCGCGCTATGTTACCAGAAATCACCACAAAATGAGACGGTTCGTGCGCTCAAGCGCCCTTTTCGGCTGAAGGGGTGGTCGGGGCGAGTAACAACCCTGTGGGCACGAACATTACGCACCCTCTCTACCTCAGCGCCAGCCCGGTATTATCCTGACGATCCGAAGCATCAACCTTAACGCCATAGACCTTCCACATGATACTCTGAACAGAATAATGCCAACGCTGGTAAGTATGATTTGCCGTCGGAATTGCCAATGGCTGCATTACTTAGACCCAGAATTTCGCTTAATTAAAAGTGAATACACTAATGGTTGATAATCTTTTATGGCAGCTTGGTACTATGGCAATCAAGCGACTGATCGCGCTGAGCGTGTCTCCCGGATTGATCTCAAATTTGTGATCTGTTATTAACTTTTAGTCGAGAATAACCTCTAAAGAAAACGCTTTTTTTTGCCGCTAATAATGAGACGAGATTTCACTTGCGCGCACATTAAAGACCCCATGGAAGAACAACCAGTGCCCCTCCCAGGAGGAAGTGCTCATAAATTCACGCAGAGCTTTTATTGCCATAGCTGAAATTCAACATCACTCATCAACCCATAACAATGGGAACCTCTAAAAATCACTATTTTCAGGGATCCACTACAGAGAAATGAAAAACATGCATAGAGAGTTAGCCGACAATCGATACGACTATCAGGGTCGCTTGTTTTGGCTGTTATTACTGTCTCTTTCTGTTGCAGCACTACTCTATAGTGCCCCATCTGCAAATGCAGCAACTCCACAAAGTGTCGGCATTGACTATGACATTGTCTATGTGCGTTATCCACGCAGAGGCGACAATATTACCATTGAGCTACCGGATGGTGAAAACCCCTATAGCATTATACCCGGTGCCGACCTGGTATTGCTCCGCCCAGATGGCAGCGAAGAAATCCTGGTAGACTGCCGCGTTGAAGGGGAGGAGAGCATAGCGGGCGGGGAGGCTAACTGCTCAGTGCAAGACCCCATGATCTCTTTCGATGGCAACTGGGTCTATTACGCCAAGTATGAAGCGATGGGGGTAATCCCTGCCAATAAATTTTCAACAGCCTGGCGTACATTAACGGCTAATAGTCTGCTATTCAAAATGGCGCTCAACGTACCGGCCAATCAGCGCCAGGAGATACAGCTTACAACTGTTGGTAACGGCTTTGCCACCGATAAGCTCGCAGGTAACGACGCAAGCGATGCCATTAATAACTTTGGTATTCGTGATCTTGGCGTAACACCACTAGCGGATGGTCGGCTGCTGTTTACCTCCAATCGAGACGCGGTAGTTTCCTATCGGCAAGGGGTAAAGGGGAGCGTTAGTAATGTTTCCGGTGCCACCGTGTCACAGATTTATATCATGGATGACCACGATGGCAGCACACCCAATAAAAACCTCCACCTGGTTGGTCATGGCAACCTGAACCATATTCAGCATCCGGTGATGCTCAAAGATGGCCGTGTTCTCTTTACCAACTGGGACGATGCCGGGCTACGGGCAGAATACGCAACCGCTACGCTCTATATTGACCACCCCGATGGCGGGCATCTGGAGCAATTCCTTGAACCGCACCATTACCACAAACGGGTGGAGCATTTTGCGACTGAAACTACTTCAGGTAATGTTGTAGTCAGCAACTACTACCCTCGAATGGCCACCTGGGGTTATGGCACACTGTTGCGCACTCCAGTCGAAATCACTGGGCCAAAATTTCTTAATGGGCTCACCACCGTTCCGGATGATGAGTGGCGCTATTTTACCCGTAAAGGAACCGATGAACTCACCCCACACACGTCTGGCCGACACGAAGGAGCGACTAATCAAAGTGGACGTTATTCGACCCCCTCTGCGGCACCCGCTGACTCGCTGTTGGTAAGCTATAGCAACGGCCCTGTTACTAATAATCCACCGTGTGCCTGTGTTGAAATACCAAAACTCGATGCGGGCATCTATTTCATCACCAATGCTGGCACCACTAGTATTACCGACCCCGTGACACAGCTGGTGATGCTGAAAAATGACCCCAACTACAACGAGATGTGGCCTCGTGCCGTTGTCCCCTACCAACGTATTCACGGTGTTAGCACCCCCTCTTTGACACCACCTGCCGATGAGTACACCGCCACAGAGCGTGACCGGGGGATTGTTGCCGGCAGTCCGATCGCCATTACCGGTACAAGCTCCATGCAGAACCGCGAATCGGCACCGCTAGGTAGAGATCGCTTTAATGCATCGCACAGAAAGGGCGGAGGTCCAGACAAAGGGTGGGTGGTACAGGGAACAGATGCAGGACTGGTGACCAATGATGACCTGTGGGGAGTGCGTATTCTGGTCATGACCCCAGATCGCTACCACACACCCTGGAGCACCTCTGCAATTGAGAAAAATGAAAGATTAATCCGTGACACCCGCTACAACCAGCACATCAAGGGTTACTACACCCACACCTCGGAGAACTGGAAAATCCTCGGTGAGTTCCCGGTACGAAATAGCGCGGGGCTAATCGACCCGGATGGTGAAGAAGATACTTCATGGCTAGCAAAAATCCCATCCGATACTCCCCATCTGATTCAGTCGATTGATCGTTTTGGTATGACACTCTCAACTGAGCAGACCTGGCGGCATGTCCGCGCTGGTGAAACCTTTGCCCCCTGTGGCGGATGCCACGCCCATTCCAAAGAGGGGATCCCTTTCACCAACAAATGGGCCGATAGCGCAAGCTACCAGCCATGGGACCTGGTCAACCAGACCCCGATGGTACAGCTGGATAGCTCAAACAGTAGTCAGGTCGTGAACCGCCCAACCACCGGTCTGTGGGGTGTTGAATTCAGACGAGATATCTTGCCAATTCTACAAAACAAGTGCAGCAACTGCCACACCAGCACTAATAATCTCCCCCCCGCCAATAATGCACGTCTGGCGATGTTTGACAGTTCACTGAGCGGCTTCGAAAGCGATGTTCGCACCTATCGATCACTGGCAAATGACAGCACCCAGCAATTTACTCACGGAACAACCATTCCGGCCGGAAAAACACGCTACAACAGGCCGCAAACAAGTCGTTATGTGCGCGCCCTGCAGGCACGCGCCAGCTATCTTACATGGCAAATCTACGCCACCCGCCTCGACGGACGAAGCAATGGCGACCTCCCAGGGAGTGCCGATATTAGTTACGAAGATCTGGACTTTACAGCGCCGGTGAACTGTACGGCATCGACTCTGCTAACCAACGATGAAAAAGGTCTAATCAGCCGCTGGATAGACCTGGGTGCCCCCATCAATTTAGACCGCCCCCGCATGCGCTATACCGACGATCAGCTGCTTCCCTCTGTGACGCTAGCGATACAGCAGATGAACGATGGTAAGACTCAACTGCGAATGGGGGCTATTGATATAGAGTCGGGTATCGACCAAAGCCGCTCGCAGGTAACCATTACACCGACAGGAAGTAGTGCCATCACGATCCCCTTTAGCGCGATCACTTTTGGTGCCGCATCAGGCGTTGGTCTATACACCCTTAACACTCTTCTTGCCTCACAGGTAACCCCATCGACACCGCTACAGGTATCGGCTGTTATCTATGACAATGCGGGAAACCACCAATCGATTATTCGAACTGTTGAGGCGTTAGATCCAGATACAGCTGGCAGCATCCAGTTCGCTAACCTCTCTCTCTCCATTGCAGAGGATTCAGGGATCACCCAGCTTACCGTTTTTCGAAGCGGCGGCAGCGCTGGCAGTGTTGATATCACTTATGCCGCCATAGACGGTAGTGCAACTGCCGAACAGGACTACCAGCTAGCATCGGGGACATTAAGCTGGGCAGACGGCGAGAGTGGCGCAAAAATTATCCCGCTTTTGATCGGTACTGATGCGCTAGTCGAACCTGACGAAACGATCACCATCGCTTTAAGTAACCCAACCAACAGTGCGGTGCTCGGTGCCCGGAGAACAATGATCGTCACCATTAATGATAATGATATCGCGCCAGAAAACATACCAGACTCTGGCGGCGGTGACAGTGGCGGTGGCGGTGGCGGTGGTAGTTTGTCGGTCATATTGATGGCCTTATTCTTAAGCGTTCTAATTCCCATAACAAAAAGAATCAAAAATTCAGGGATTCGCGCCAGAGAGGGGTAGCCCTTCAGTAAAGAGCGGGGGAATTTCCCCATGGTAAAAGCAGAATAAAGAGGATTACCATGCAAGCCTGCCGAACAACAGAGTCAATCAAAAAGGCCAGCTTAAATCACTGGCCGTTTTAAAGCGGTTACTGCAAAACCACCTTCAAAGCGTTCTGTTCCTTCTGGGTGCCTGTATCAATCAACGGAAAAACCTGAAAAGAAGCGAGGCGGATTCGCCGGGCTTTTCTTTATTTATCAACAGATTAATCGCCCTTCAAGAGCGCCTGCTTACCTAAAGGAGCTGGTGCCTTAAGCGCCCTTTTCGGCTGAAGGGGTGGCTGGGGCGAGAGAGAGGACCTCTTCGAGGCCACTCAGGCGAATCAACGCCATCATCTGTTGTGGAATATTAACAAAGGTGATGTCAACACCCTGGGCGCGGGCATTACGCGCCCACTCCACCATGAGTGCAAGTCCGGCACTATCGGTGCGGGTCACCCCCTGTAGATCAACCAGGACTCCGCTGCTCCCCGGCCGCAGGCGCTTGCCTTCATTCAACAGCTCCGGAACGCTGGAAAAACTGAGTTCACCCTGCAGTAACAAGCGCCCACTGGCCTGCTGTTGAAGTACAGCAGCGCCACTACTATGCGCCATCACGCGCTTCCTGGTTACGCTTTTGTAACTTTGTAATCAGGCCATCAATCCCTTTCAGCTTGCGGATCTCGCCAGAAAAGGTGGTGCGGTAATTCATGACCAGACTCACCGCGTCGATCTTAACGTCATAAACCTTCCATTCACCATCCTTGAGGTGAAGCGAGTAGTCGATCGGTATCGGCAACCCCCCTTTCTGGTCGATTTCGGTTCTGACAATCGCCTCATTTTTATCTTTTCCTTCGCGAAACGGCAGGTAGATCACCTTCTGCCCGGAGTAATCCATCATCGCCGTAGCGTAGGTACGTACCAGTAGAAAACTAAACTCTTTGATGAACTGTTCTCGCTGCGCTTTGCTTGCCTTGCGCCAGTGCTTGCCAAGTACGAGCCGCCCCATCCGCTCAAAGTCAAAATGGGGCAGAATCACCCCCTCCACCAGCTCATAGATATAGACCGGGCGCG
>DRLG01000058.1 GCA_011053135.1 Chromatiales bacterium | reverse complement strand
TTCTGCTTGGCGGCCTGTTTCTCCATGTCGGTATCGGCAAAAAAACCATTGATGCGGTCATCCGCCAGTACCTTGCGGTAGAAGAGATCAACCGCTGCATTGACTGCCGCCTCACCACCAATTCTGTCATAAACACTTTGACTCATCATTTAGCTCCTTCTGGATCGATTAAAGTTACGCCGGGATCAAAACTTAGTAGTTGCATCTCATATGCACTTTAAGACTAGCTTAGTTAGCATAGGGACGCAACCCACTTGACTTAGAGATCAAAAGCTCAGCGGCACCTTGCCAATATTCATGAATATCGCCGCTATTTATTGCAGGTTCCACCGGTATTTAACAATTACCTCGCTCTCACTGAGTCTCTCTTTAATGTAAGGCGATGCGAGTAATTTAGCCTCTCTGTTGATCGATATGCTGTTTTGACAGCGAAGATTATGTCACGCACAGCGCCCCCAGGCAGCGATTACAGCGCAAAAAAAAGGTGCCGATGAGGCACCTAAATATCGAGGGAGAGTGAAAGCCAAAAAGCGAGGGGGACGCTTTTCTGTGCTTTCACCAAAGTTATTGCACAAGATATGCCACAGTTGATATTCACTATAAAAACAGTAAGTTAACCAAAACCGCACGGACTACTAGCGTCAATAATAGATCATATCAGGCCAATAACAGGTGGACGATTGAGCAATCGCTGCCGGTTGGCGTCAATTTCCCCTCTCTATTCAGCCAGAGTTGACGATAAATCTTATGCGATGAAATAACGATGAGGGGATCATGAAAATATTTCTAAAATTGCTAATGGCACTGGTCGTTTTAGCGGTAGCCGCACCGTTTTTTCTCAAGGATAAAAATGGCGCACCACTGATGGCGTTAAATGATTTAAAAATGCCTGATCTCAGCACACCACCGATACCTGACAACATTAAATCTGCCGTTTCCGGCATAACTTCGAACAGCGAAACCTTCTCATCTGCGGCTACTGACAGCTCACCCGCGGGAGGTAAGGTAAAAGTGCACAAGTGGAAAGATGAGGAGGGTGTATGGCATTTTTCGAGCGTTGACAGCTCGCAGCGAGGCACCAGTAGCCAGGTTATTTTCATCGACCCAACTCAAAACAATTTCACCCCGCCCCCCTCCAGAGAGCAGCCTGAACAAGCGGAAGAGAAAGTTGCCACGACAGCTGCCGCTGAAAATGTCACCCCGAACATATTGCTCCCTTTAACTCATGGGAAATCAACACTAGAGCAGGCGAAACAGGTTCAGAAATTACTTGAGCAACGCGCCGACCTGCAGCGGCGGATGGCGCCGTAAGTTCAAAGGTCTCAGCTTAATTTGGGTATAACAGGCGGCGCAGACTAGAGAGTAGCTTATCGGGTTTGATCGGCTTTGAAATCCAGCCGGTGGCTCTCACTTCACCACCAATATGCCTGATCTCATCCGCCGGTTCAGCAGAGGCAAATAAAATTGGGGTAAATTGATAATCAGACATCTTTCGTAGACAGTTCACCAGGCTATCACCGTCCATGTCCGGCATGTGAAGATCGGTGATCACGACACCGTAGTTTTGTGCGACAGCCATCTTCAGCGCCTCGACACCGCTACTGGCCTCTTCCACCTGGTAGCCCGCCTTGCGCAAAATGGCGGCCATTACGAGGCGAGCAGAATCAGAATCATCAACTATTAACACCGGCGCAGGTTGAACCATCTCTCTCATTCTCAAGGTTTAAATGAGCGTCAATGCTCAACTACATTTAAGTCCTTTTAAATGAAAAACAGGTAACATTCAGCAATGCAGCTCAGCCTGCGCTTTGCAAACATCTCAACACCACTACGACAACTCTGACTATGTTAGCAGGCAATTTCCTACAAATACAGCCATCATTAACGCCCTCTGAATTCATAACGGCAGTCAGAATACATAACTAAAGCGTTAATTTTGATTTCAAGGTGAAAACCCAATAAAATCAGCAACCCAGCATACTTTACTGCCAGCAGGCTTACGACTCCATTTAGTAGGATTTACGATTAAATGATCACCCACCCCTTCATCGGCGCTTCATACCTTCTCCGCGGCTATTTCATGCTGTTTAAGCCGGGAATCAGGGGGTTTGTTATTGCACCATTGATCATCAACCTGACCATCTTCAGCCTGCTGATCTGGCTCGGAATCTACCAGTTCGACATCCTGCTGGATTATGTGATGGGGAATCTGCCCGAATGGTTACAGTGGCTCGACTGGTTACTATGGCCACTCTTTCTAATCGCCTTTCTACTGGTCGGCTTCACCTTTAGTTTACACATTGCACTACTGGTAGCCGCTCCATTTAACGGCGTCCTCTCGGAAGCGGTAGAACGACAACTTGATCCCCACAGCACCCTGCCCGAAACAAGCTGGGCTGATGTCGCCAAAGGGGTCGCCCCTGCCATCATCAGCGAGGCGAACAAGTTTGGCTATTTCGTTGTGCGTGCCATGCCACTCACCGCCCTCTTTTTCATTCCCGGAATCAATGTTTTCGCCCCGGCAATCTGGGTAATCTTTGGCGCATGGATGCTGGCACTGGAGTACAGTGACTATCCGCTTGCTAACCACGGCCTGTTATTTAAGGACTCAAAAGAGGTGGTCAAGGAGAAACGTTTTATCGCCTTTGGCTTCGGCGGGGCATCACTCTTTTGTACGCTTATTCCGGTGATCAATTTTTTTGCAATGCCCGCCGCGGTGGCTGGTGCAACCATCATGTACGTGGAGCAGTTTAAAGAGAGCGGTCATCTGGCCATCACGCACGATAACGACAACGTATAACGCAGAATAATTAACAGGCCCTAGATGGATTTTCTCCAGCAACTGATTCTTGCACTGGTACAGGGACTCACCGAGTTCCTGCCGATCTCAAGCTCTGCCCACCTGATACTGGTGCCCAAACTGTTCGACTGGAGTGATCAGGGGCTGGCGTTTGATGTTGCGGTACATGTCGGCACCCTCTCCGCCGTGGTGATCTATTTTAGAGAAGAGCTAAAGGTGATGAGCCGCGACTGGTTGCGCTCTATCACCACACGCCAGCAGACGGCAGAGAGCCGCCTCGCATGGGGCGTATTGATCGGCACAATCCCTGTCGGCCTTTGCGGACTGTTATTCAAAGGCATTATCGAAACATCACTCCGCTCAGAGCTGGTGATCGCCTCCACCACAATCCTCTTTGGCCTGCTACTGTTATGGGCGGATAGAGAGGGCAGGCGTGAACGTGACGAGCACACACTCAGCTGGCGCGATATCATCATCATCGGCTGCGCGCAGGCCATCGCATTGATCCCCGGCACCTCACGTTCTGGTATCACAATTACAGCAGGACTGATGCTGGGGCTAACCCGCTCTGCCGCAGCACGCTTTTCGTTTCTGCTGTCGATACCGGTGATTGTGTTATCAGGAACGCTGGTAACGCTGGACCTGGTACAGGCGCAGACAGCCGTTGACTGGCAGGCGCTCTTCACTGGAGCGATTATTTCAGGGCTGAGCGCCTATGCCTGTATCCACTTTTTTCTGAAACTGCTCGACAGGATCGGCATGGTGCCGTTTGTGGTCTACCGCATACTGCTGGGAATATTGCTATTTTTTGTCTTTATCTAAGCCGGCTATAACTCACTATCTAACAGCTGTTGCAGCAGCTCACAACGCTCATCGGGGCGATTCACCTCCGCCGCCGGTGTCCACGACATATCATTTTCCAGCCGGTAACTGCCACTAAATGAATGAGGTGGATTTCCGCCCCACTCATCCGGAGCAACCATTGAGAAATAAGAGGAGCCGTCACTGCGCTGATAAAGGTGATAGAGCTTGCCGGGAATGCGCTTGAAATGGCACTGCGCACGGTGGAGCTCCTGATCACGCTGCGCCACCTCCAGCACCTTACGTGCCTCACGTTGCAGGTGGTGAATCTGGTCGACAATCAATTCAAGCTGAGATGAGACGCGAGTGTTGATATGGCTGTCGGCCGTTGAAATCTCACGCGCAATATCAACCAGATCGACCGCAGCGCCGAGACGACTGACCGGGTACGGTGAGGTGCGCGCGGAACCCTGATGCAGCTCACCTTTGCCTTCGTATTTTTTACCCATTCTCAGCTATCGTGTATCAGCTCGTCTGGCAGTCGCCACACACGCCATAAATATAAAGTGAATGGTCGGTAATCGCATACCCCGCCTTCAGCGCAATCTCCTCCTGGCGCTTCTCAATCATATCGTCGATAAACTCATCCACCTTTCCACATTCAACACAGACGATGTGGTCATGATGTTCACCAGCATCAAGCTCGAATACTGAGTGGCCCTCTTCAAAGTGGTGGCGCGTGACCAGCCCCGCTGCCTCAAACTGTGTCAGCACACGGTAGACTGTCGCCAGACCAACATCTTCACCCGATTCGATCAACGCCTTATAGACATCTTCCGCCGTCAGATGGCGTTTATGGTTTTTTTCGAGGATATCGAGGATTTTGACACGTGGCAATGTCACCTTAAGCCCCGCCTTTTTCAGATCTGAATTTTCCACTATGGTATCCTTTAAGGTCATGCTGCTAGCGGCGGCATGACAATCTGCTAAATCAATCCCTGCCAACCATTTTAGGATAACTGGGTAAGAGACGCACCTTACTAGTAATGAATATTGCAAGACAACCCTATATGAAAAATAATCTCACAATCGCCATACCCCTGCTTTCTCTAGTGCTTATCGCTGGCTGTTCGGTCCATAAGATCGATATTCAGCAGGGGAATATTGTCTCTCAGGAGATGATGTCACAGCTTAAAATTGGCATGAAGCGAGATGAGGTCAAACGCCTGATGGGGCGTCCACTGATTATTGATCCATTCCGCAGAGACCGCTGGGACTACATCCACACCTTCAAATCTGGCAAGGATGACGGGCCACGCAGTCAGTACCGTGTCACCCTCTTTTTTGATGGTCAGCGACTCACTCGAATTGACAGCAAACTACCAGCCGAAGGGCTGCCGGCGCGCTAATCCTGCGACGGCTTTGCAGCCGTTTTTGCAGTGCGCTCTCTCCCTGCCTCTGCGCGCTCTTTTGCTGGTGCGGTCGTCTCTTTCAGATCACCGCCCCCTTTCTTCATCTGTTTCCCTTCCGCCGCACGCTTTCTACGCACCTCTTTTGGATCGGCAATCAAAGGACGATAGATCTCAACCCGATCACCCTCACGCAGCACAGTGCTTCTTTTTGTCACCTTGCCAAACACTCCGACCTTATTAACCGCGAGATCAATTTCAGGGTAGAGAACAAGAATTCCGGAATGTTTTATCGCGTCATCCACGGTACCACCAGCATTGATCATCGTCTCAAGAATGACCTGCTCGTGAGGCAATGCGTAGGCCACTTCAACCTTGATCTTTTCAATGCCGCTATCACCACCCTCTGCAGGGATGCGCTCTTCAGGGTCTGCCATAATTCACCATCGCACGTTCACAAAATGCATCCACCAAGGAGTTCGCTATCTGGTTAAAGACCGGCCCAAGGGTCACATCCAGAATGCGGCTAGAAAATTCAAACTCAAGATCTAGCGACACTTTACAGGCGTCCTCTCCCAGCGGTTCAAAACGCCAGAAACCTTCCAGTCGCTTAAATGGCCCCTCAATCAGACGCATCTCAATCATCTTGCCTGCCTGTAGTCGGTTACAGGTCGAAAACGTCTTGTGAATACCGGCACGCGATAGCTCCAGTGTTGCCCGCACCTCATCTTCGTCGCGACTTAACACCGTTGAACTTTTACACCACGGCAGAAACTCCGGGTAGGCGTCGATATCGTCCACCAGTGCATACATCTGACTAGCGGAATAGCGCACCAGCGCACTTCTATTTATTATGGTCATACGTCTATTAATCTATTATTAAATACAACTAAGCGGTGATCTTTGCCAGCAGGCCGGTGCTTTGTAGAAAAATAACGACCACCGCCAGCGGGGTGATATATTTCAGCAAAAAATTCCATGCGCGAAATGCGAAGAGATGTTTAGTCGCCATCTCATCCGCTTTTGACTGTCGAGACATTATCCAGCCGACAAAAACGGCAACAAACAGCCCGCCCAGCGGCAACATGATATTCGCCGTCAGGAAATCGAGCAAATCAAAGAAGGTCATGTCGAACAGTTTCACCTCAGCCCAGAGGTTAAACGACAGCACCGTCCCCATGCCCAGTGCCCAGGTTGCAATGCCGCAGACAATCGAAGCACTTACCCGTTTCATGTTGCGATTTTCCACCAGCCAGGTCACTGCGGGTTCAATCAATGAGATTGATGAACTCCATGCCGCAAAAAAGAGCAGAATAAAAAAGAGCGTACCAAACAGCAGCCCACCCGGCATCGCCCCAAACGCCAGTGGTAGCGTCTGAAAGACCAGCCCCGGCCCAGCGCCAGGCTCTAATCCATTTGCAAAAACGATCGGAAAGATCGCCATCCCGGCGACGAGTGCGACCACAGTGTCGGCAGCCACAATCATGATCGCGGTGCGCGCAATCGAATCTTCACTGCGCATATAAGAGCCGTAGATCATGATCGCCCCCATCCCAAGGCTCAGGGTAAAGAAAGCGTGCCCCATCGCAATCAACACCCCCTTGCCTGTGATCGCACTGAAATCAGGGGTAAAGAGAAATGCAAGACCCTGCATAAAAGCGCCGCTGTTCATCGCGTAGCCGAGCAGGATAATCAGCAACATAAACAGTGCTGGCATCAAAAAGGTGACCGCCTTTTCCAGCCCGCCGCGCACCCCGCGCGCCACCACCACCATCGTCGCAATAATAAACAGCGTATGCCAGAGCGTCAGTTTGAGCGGATCAGCCAGCAGCTCATCAAAGACCGCCTTCACCTGCCCCGCAGAGCTGCCACTAAAGGTGCCAGCCCCCATCTCCAGCACGTAATTGATGGCCCAGCCAGCAATCACGCTGTAGTAAGAGAGAATTAGAAACCCGGCCAGCACACCGGACCACCCCAGTAGCTGCCATAACGGGCTTGCCCCCGCCTCCTGGCTCAGAGATTTCATCGTGTTTATCGGGCTCTGCCTGCCACGACGTCCTAACATCACTTCAGCAATCATCACCGGCAGTCCAACCACCGCGATACAGATCAGATAGACCAGCACAAATGCGCCGCCACCATTTTCACCCGCAATGTAGGGAAACTTCCAGATATTGCCAAGCCCCACCGCAGAACCGGTCGCCGCGAGTACAAATACCCAGCGTGACGACCACTGCCCATGGATGCTACTACGTGAATTACCTGCCATTTCTGCTCCGGTGAATTTTCATCACGCTATTGTGGGCGAAATCGCCAGATCACTCAACCACATAGCGTTCGCCTGTGTATAATAACCGGCGATAAATCGATGAAACCCTGAACCTGACTCACGCAAGCTGTATGGCTAATAAGAAGAAAAAATCCGGCGGCAACACCATCGCGCTCAATAAACGTGCGCGCCACGACTATTTCATTGAAGAGAAATTCGAGGCGGGAATCGTACTGCAAGGGTGGGAAGTTAAAAGCATGCGCGAATCGCGTGCTCAGCTTACCGAGAGCTATGTCTTTATCAAAAATGGCGAAGCCTTTATCTCAGGTCTCCACGTCACCCCGCTACACACCGCCTCCACCCACATCACCCCGGAAAACACGCGCGTACGTAAACTACTGCTGCACAGAAAACAGCTCGACAAGCTCATCGGCGCTGTTGAGCGTAAAGGCTACACCCTCGTCGGTACTGCCCTCTACTGGAGCCATGGACTGGTCAAGCTTGAGATCGGCCTTGCCAAAGGAAAACAGCAGCACGACAAACGCGCCGCCGAAAAAGATCGTGACTGGAAGCGGGAAAAAGGACGCATTCTCAGAGGGCGCTGATTATACCAGGGGCAGAAAGTTCCTGGCATTGAACTTCTCACTGCGTTAGACTGTCTACCTTAATACCTTTAGGGGGTGACCTGGCTTCGACGTGGGTTGCGAAACCTGAGGTGCATGCCGAGGTGCAGAATTCCTCGTTAATCCGTCTGCAAAACCATAGTTGCCAACGAAGACAACTACGCTCTAGCAGCTTAAAAACCTGTTTAGTGCCCTCAGCCTGGCGTGTGCTTATGCGCCCAGATCACTGGGGTCGACTCACATAAGATCGCGCTGAAGTACGTCCGGGACGGATGCGTTAAAACTTAACGGAATCGCTGTCTGTTTTCCCCGCCTGTTGGGTAGCTTGCAGTTAAATTAATTAGCAGGATAAGCATGTAGAGCCGATGGCAGAGGACTTGCGGACGCGGGTTCGACTCCCGCCACCTCCACCAAACACAAAACCCCAACTGTTATCAGCTGGGGTTTTTATTGCCTGCAAGCCGCGCGACAGCTCTTAACCTGGTAAGGCTTTACGGGCTTCCCGCCTCTCTTAATCGCAGGTTTTTCCGGGCCGATATGCTCTAAATAGCCAAATACTCTCTGTAACTCTCTCCACCTCGTAAAGCCCAGACCTATGGCCAGGGAACGGAGAACCTTGTGAATACTCCACCGGCTAAAGCCGGTGGCTTCGGGTTACGGCTAAAAGCCGGATTGATCGGCCGTACGGCCGATTGTCCCCTCTCCCAAGACTGGGAGAGGGTTAGGGTGAGGGTTCAAATTTCAACCTCGGAGCATGCTCACCCCTCACCCCGATCCTCTCCCCTCAAGGGGAGAGGGTGTAAAAGCAACGATGCCGCCTAAAGGTGTGGGATTTACAGACCCCCTATCAAAGACATTAAAATCTGTGACTTATTAATGAACTAATTCAAAAGGCTTGCTGGGTGAACTGAGCGGGCGAAGGATATTCACTCTATCCAGGATTGTATAACCTTAGTGACATAGTCCATCGGTAGCCGTTCCTGTTCCAACCTCATGTTAGCAAACTGTTCGGAACGCAATCCCTTAAACAAAGCCAATTCTTCCTCGGTTAATGCTATTGGTTCTTTAAACACTGAATCAGGTTCAGCAACCATCCGCTCCTGGTAGGCTTCAACTGTCGTAGCATCCATCATTAACGGCGTGATACTGCTTAGCTTACTTCGAGCATCACTTAGTATACTGAGACCTTCAGAGTCAATGTCCCCCCAGTAGCCAACTCTCTTAACGGTAAGCCATCTCGCCCTCATCCATGTAAGATTTTTTCCACCGCCCGATATTGCAATCGTGTCAGGAATATTATTCAGCGTCAGGCACGACTGCTCGTTCTCAATAATCAGGATATTGCTGGCAGGTAACTCAAACTCAAGTAATGTATCTGAGGACAATCTGAGCAGAGGAATCCCCCCAAGTGCTGCTATTGCCTGCTCACACAGCGGTTTTATTAGCAACCAATCCTTCGGCTTGTCTTTACAATCCAGCCAATTTAAAAGGCCTTTCTCTCTCACATCTTCATCGATTAGTGCAACTGTCATCACTTCAATTATTCGAAGGTTATTCTCAATAAACTTGGTATCAGCAAATGTGACAGGCAATGCCCTCAGGTAACATCCTCCGCCCATCCCTTGCTTTAACTGCGGTATCAATTTGACTAACAAATCGAGATCTGAGTAATCAAATTTATTCAAAGCTTCGAGATGATCAATTAGCGCGAGAAACAGCATTCTTTCTTTGCTGTTTTTGTCAGAAACTTCAGTTTTTTTATTGGAATGACTATCCACAAACAGAGGGGCAAAAGCGTTAAGAATGTAGGCTATTTTGGATTGCCACTGAGCTAATTGCTGCTCCTGGTTCTTGCCAAGCAATCGAGCTAGCGCAGCCACATCGGGAATCGATAGCGTTGTTGGAATGAACTGCTCAGAAAGAGATCTAAAACTACGTTTTTCCCAAGAAACATTACAAGCAATCTGAATTTCATTAAAACGCTTCCATGAAGAAACAAATTTCTGAAAGTGATTAACATCGGCTAGCACGGCATTTCCCCTTGGGGCCTTCAAGGAAACCTCATAAGGAAAATGAGACTCACCTTTTAGTAATTTTTTTACCTTTTGGGAATTGTTCCACAGCCTCTGATTTAATGACTTTATTATATCTTCCGGCAGCAGCCCCCAGTCTGGTCTGGGCAGTACTTTTTTACTTTCAGGTTTCGTTGAACACATCATACTATTCAGCGATGGGCCCCATTGTGTTCTCCGTTAGTTCAGGAACATCCACTCCCAACGACTCCGCTTCACTTAACAACGCCGATTGCTTTTGTTCTGCTATACGTCTATCAATTTCCTCCCAGGTCACTTCACATAAGTGGCTTTCGTGCAACTCAGGATCACGCTCGGCAATAAGTAATGATCTGGAAGACTCCCTCGCCAGATTTAAATTCTTATAAGGCGTAATCAAGTTCACATGAATATGTAATTCCTTAAACACCCGAAGCACTCTTCGGCTAACTGCCTCGGCCGTATTTGAAAAGGCCTCATCTAAAAACACGGTACAATAAATTGGTTTGTCATATCCATCAGGTGTTAACACATAGGCAAGACTGGCCGCCACAATGGT
>DRLG01000057.1 GCA_011053135.1 Chromatiales bacterium | reverse complement strand
CGAAAGGCTTTGAAAGTCAAATATGGTGAATCAGGGGGAGTTTGTGATGAGCGGCCCAAAAGATAACGATTTAGAGCTGGAAGAGGAATTCTCAGAAGATTACATCGCTGCAGATAAATGGGGCAACGAGTGGGATCCTGATGGCGAGCTAACCGGGATGGATTTTCGACTGGTTGATGAGTAGTGATGCCGTGCTCTTTCCCACCTAAACCATGTGAATGAGCGTGATTAACTGGCTGCGGCCTCTCTTTTTTATCTCCTGAAGCCGGGTTACGCCGGCTAATATGCTTGCTCCATCAATATAGATTCGAAAATGTATCAATATTACTGATACAATCTCCAAAAAATAATTATCCATAGGATGCTTGTTAGAATGCAGATGCAAGTGCATGGCTCTTCGCTTTCCCTCTTTCTTTGTGCAGTACTCGCTTTCTCGAAACCTGTGGTTGCTGCGGAAACCGAAGGAGCCCCTGGCAGTGAAGGGTTGACGGAGGTAAGCCTGGGTTTTGAGCTATTTCGTTGGCAGGAGTTCGATCGTAACGGCACACGTTTACTGACCGAACAGGGACCTCGAACCCGCTTTACCATTTCCCGTAATAATGAAGCGAGAGTGACCAGCGGCATTATCTATAATGTGCATGGCTCATTTTACGGTGGCGATGTTGAATATGATGGTCAGGATCAAAGCCTTGACCCGAATACGCCAAAAACGGAAACGGGTTATTTTAGCACTGCATATGTGGATTACGCAGGTGTAACTGGGGAGGTTCTCGGTGGTTATCGGCTGAAAAATCTTTTCTGGGGAAACTCGTTAGATCTGCTCGCCGGTATCGGCATCGATAGCTGGTCAAGAGAGATCGGTAGCGGCATTAATTCTCAGGGAAACAAGGTCAGTGGCTTGAATGAGGATTACCAGATCGCTTTTACGCGGGTTTCACTGGGAATGGAAAATAGAGAGGCATTCTGGAAAAGCCTGTGGCGTGCTGGGATTAAATACCCGGTGTTTACCAAAGAGACTGTTGATTTCCCTTCTGTCAAGCTTGAACCGGGCAAAGAGGCGTCCGCTTTTTTCTCATATCGCTTACAGCTTGTGAATGACCGTAGTTTAGATGAAGGGACATTCATCTATTTTGTTTATGATAGCTACCGATTTTCCAGAAGTGCCCCTGTCTCAGGCTTTGTACAGCCACAAAGCAATATGGATGTGATGAGCCTCTCTATCGGGCGCGCATTCTAGCCCCGCCTCTCTTCTCTTCTTTGCTCTATCTGTTTTTGTAAGCGTCGCTCGGAACTTAACTAAAGTTCTGAATTCTTCAGCCGTAGCACTCTTTGACAGCCCCCGGACAGAAGGAAGCGGGTTGAAAGTGTGCTTATCAATTGAAAATTCCAGAACAGTTTTGAGGGTTCCTTATGGCATCGCAGGAGAGTGGTTCGTTGTTTGGTCATCTGTCCGTCAGGGTAAAGATCAATCTGACTGTTGCCATCATCTTTGTGTTTGTGATCAGTATGGTGACGGGCTATACCGTCTATATCGAGAAGCAGCGTGCTCAGGATGATGCTCGGGAGCGCACACAGGATTTAGCCACATTCTATTTTGATAGTCTCAACACCATGATGTTAACGAACACCATGGATCAGCGCAGTATCCTGCGCAATAAAATCCTTAAACGTAATAATGTAGTCGATGCGAGAGTGATACGCGGTGAGCCAGTCAATAAGCAGTTTGGCCCTGGGCTGCCGGAGGAAGCGCCTGTCGATGAGTGGGACATGCGTGCACTTCAGGGTGAAGAGATCGTGGAACTACAACAGGGTAAAGATTTCGATAAAGGTCTGGAAGGGCGTGTGCTGACAGTATTGACTCCCTTCCGAGCAACCAGTGCTAAAAACCCTGGTGATGTGAATTGTCTGGCTTGCCATAATGTGCCTGAAAACTCAGTTAATGGTGCAGTTCGAGTGAGCTACTCGCTTCAGAGTATGGATGAAACAATCGCAAAAGATGTGCAGACACAGGTCATAGCGAATATTGGTCTATTAGTTATTGGGCTGTTGCTGGCAAATTTCTTACTCGGAAAATGGCTCTCTATCCCCTTAAAGCGTGTTGTGGATAAGGTGAATCAGCGCGCTGCGGGTGATTTATCGGCAAGAATCGATATCACGACGCAGGATGAGATAGGCAAACTCGGCATGGCGTTTAATACGATGGCAGATAACGTTGATGCGGCAAGTGAGCAGCAACGAATACAGGCGCAACGAGAACATGATGCTGCAGAGGAGCTTAAAGAGAAGGTCAACATACTGCTTGATGTGGTGAATCGTGCAGCGGAAGGAGACCTGACCGGGGTGGTTACCTTTAAGGGAGATGATGCGATCGGTTCTCTGGGGTCGGGTCTACAGTCAATGGTTCATAACCTTAGGCAGTTGATGGATGAGCGCCGCATTGCGATGGAAGACCTTGAGGAGAAAGTGGACGTTATGCAGATGGTGGTGCAACGGGCCGCTGCGGGTGATCTGACGGGTGAAATTAATATTAGCGGTGATGATGCTGTTGGCAGAATGGCGCAGGGTATTCAGGCGATGATTAATAGCCTCAACGGGCTTGTTTCACAGGTTCAGCAATCGGGTATCCAGGTGACATCATCCTCTACAGAAATTGCCGCATCTGCAAAACAGCAGGAGGCAACCGTGGCTGAGCAGGCGGCAACGGTTAATGAAATTGTGGCCACAGCGACAGAAATATCTGCCACGGGTAAAGAGCTTGTTAATACTATGGATGAAGTGGCGAGCGTTGCCTCTGGCACAGCTGAAGCTGCGGCCAGCGGGCATACAGGGCTGGTGAGCATGGAAGAGACGATGCACTCAGTGGTTGATGCATCGAATGCCATCGCATCCAAACTTGAAGTGCTGAGTGAAAAGGCTGGCAATATCAATTCGGTCGTTACCACGATTACCAAAGTTGCGGATCAGACGAATCTCTTATCTTTAAATGCCGCTATTGAGGCGGAAAAAGCGGGTGAGTACGGGGTAGGATTCGCCGTTGTTGCGACAGAGATACGCCGCCTGGCTGACCAGACAGCAGTCGCTACACTTGATATTGAACAGATGGTTCAGGAGATGCAGTCTGCTGTCTCGGCAGGCGTTATGAGTGTTGAGAAGTTTTCAAAAGAGGTGAAGAGTAGCGTCGAAGATGTGCGTCAGGTTGGCGCACAACTGTCACAAATTATTGACCAGGTACAAACCCTGACCCCTCGTTTCGAGATTGTGCATGAGGGGATGCATATGCAGTCCGAAGGGGCGGAGCAGATTAAACAGGCTATGATTCAGCTAAGCGAGTCAGCGCAGCAGACGGTTGAATCATTGCGCCAGTCAAACAGTGCTATTGATCGTTTGAATG
>DRLG01000056.1 GCA_011053135.1 Chromatiales bacterium | reverse complement strand
TTTAAGGTGGCCGGGGATGAGGCGCAGCCTGCGAGAAATAGACACAGGCTCGCCGCCAACCAGGATCGGGGTTTCATAATCATAGTGAGTTTATTCCTGACTGTTGAGATCAGGTGTCGCATCCATCTGAGATGGAGCTGACTGAGGGGCAGCAGGGAGCTGCGCGTCCCCCTCCTGTTTATCTTTCGCAGCTTCTAATTCAGCACGCGCACTCTCCAGCTCTGCCTGAAGCTTTTCAAGCTCCTCCTGGGCTGTCTCTAACGCTTGCTGTGCTGATTGGCTTTCGTCAACGGGTACTATTTCTGAGGCCTCTTCTTCGCTAGCTGGGGCGTTATCACTTTCTCCCTCCGTCACCACCCCTTCAGATTCAGCAGGCAGAGGAACCACTTCGGCCTCCTCTGCCACTACCTCATCCGCCATCTCAACGGGCACTTCAGCCTCAACCATTTCGACCCGCAGGATCTGGATTCGTCCGTTCAGACTATCGACCGCATAGAGAAAGCCACCGTCATACCAGAGATCACTAATCAGCTTGAAACGCCCGGGTCCTGAGCCTGAGCCACCGATGCTTTCAAGAAAGAGTCCATCACGAAAAACCTTGATTGAGTTATCGAGATAATCGCTTACGAAGGCATTAAGCCCCCGGTCTACCGCTACCGCCAGTGGGAACACCACTGTATCTGGCTGAAATGTATCAACATGTGAACCATCGCGCCCCATCACCTGAACCCGATGACCAAGGCGAGCCGTGACATAAATCCCGGCACCACCCGTGGTGATCGCAGTAATATTGAGGAATCGCCCATCTGACAGGCCACGGGAACCGATCACCCCCTGCAACTGACCGGTAGAAGTAAACACCAGAATATCGTCACTGGAACCATCGGCAATCAGGAGACGCCCCATCTGTTCATCGTAGGTGACCGCAACTGGGCGTATCAGGTTCAGGCTATCTTCAATGACCCTAATCAGTCGCCCATTACGGTTAAAATGCAATACGCGCGCTGAATCGGGATCCACCAGTAAAAATGAGTGATCCTGATAAACATAGATATCCGACACCTCGCCGGCAGTCACCCCTTTGAGATCCATCACGACCTTCAGCTGATCAATTGAGAGATCATAACGATAGAGCAGCTGGGCACCCGCATCGACTACGAAAACAAAGTTACCGCGTGCGGCCACCTGTACAGGTCGAACAAAACGGACATACTTCCGGCCGGTGAGCGCCCCCCCCTCAAAGCCGCCATCAAGCGTACGCCAGCCATAGAGCGCCTGGTGCTTTGGTGTCGTTTTGCCACTACCTGGCGCGCCCTCTCTGGAGAGCATTGAACACCCCCCAAGCAAGAGGGCGGAGAGCAGCGCGATTAACGCCGTAAGTTGGCTTGGTTTGGAACGGAATGACATCGGCCACAATTCATCGTAGGTGGAAAGGCGACCTTACCATGACAGACACCACAATATTCACCCTGAATAATTGCAGACATGGAGACAGGGTTCCCGCCTTTTTGAGGAATAAAGATCAATGGATGACAGTTCGCACAGGTCAGCCATTCTGTATGTTGCAGGTGCGGAAAGCGTACATGCGGCATCGAGCCTGTGTTTTTAAAGATGATGTCGAAGTCGGCTGTGTACATCTCTTCCTCACCGGTCAGACTCATCCGGGGATCGATCAACCCCTGGCGTAACGTCTGGACCCAGTCGATGATGCCCTGCGAATCACGAGGAAACTCAGCCATCGATTCATACGGCTCCTGTAACAGATGGACGGCATCATTAGTCGGGTCGTGTATCCCATCTTCAGCCAGCGGCACCACCTCTCCTTCTGTCTGAAAGTGAAGGCCACGTGACCATACAGCAGTGATTCCTGGCTCAGAAGGTTTGGAGGCATCAGAAAAAACAGAATCCACTGCGAGGCTCTGCTTACTCAAGGTTAAACAGGCCATCAGCGCGAGCACACACCACCAACCAGCTGGTCGTGTCTTCTGTGATCGTTCACTCATGGCCTGCATCATGCTATCTCACTCCCACCATCCGTAATGCGCGTTGTATCTGGAAGGTTGCCCCCTGCAACATCAGAATCGCATTCTTATAATCCTTCTGCTCTGCTACTGGTTTTGACTGCTGGTAAATATCCTTTCCTTTCACAACAAACTGGTCCATCAATTCAATCGCCCGCTTGGATGGGCGCTTCTGCTCAATAGCCAGCGGCACCAGCTCTTCATAGCTCAGGTAGCGCGCCAGCTCATACTCATACTCTTCCTGAGGTGACTCAAAGGTTTTATCATATACCACAGTCTGGTTATCAAGTATCTTACCCAATGCCGTGGTAATTGTCCTTTGCAAATTCATCATCAAACGATTCGCGGCGCTAATCTCTTTCATATCGCGCAGGCTTTCAGCTGCCTCAATCGTACTTTCGAGCTCAGCGTAGCTCAAGTGGTCACGCACATCTGTTCGACCGCTCTTCTCCATCCGCTCAACATTGCGTTTGTAAGATTCTTCAAAAACCTTAACTTCCTCCATTAACGCAGCAAATTTTAATTTCTGCTCTTCTAGCTGTTCTGGTGTAGGCACCAGTCGGGCTGCGGTGCTCATTGAACGCAGTGATTCATCAACCTCTTCCAGCGCTAACACCAGATCACCCGCCTCCAGTGCTATTTTAGCTTTATTGAGTCGATCATGGGCATCCGTGTAGGCGACCTTAGCTTTATCGTTGTCACTGTTACCAACACGTTTGGCAGCAGAGGACTGACTAACAAACATATCCGCAAAGCTTATTTTCTGTTTAACGGTATGTTCAGAGACGGGTCTGGGTGGTTTAGTGGGTGGTAATTTGGAGATGTCGATTTTACCCAACTCAACCTTATCCTCCTCCCCCGCATTTACAAGATGGATCTTGCCGCCCATATATTTATGGTTACGACAGGCGTAATAGAACTCTCTGGGTGTCTTATTCGTTGTTTCAATGGTGACAATACCGTCATAGGTAAAATTACCTTCGACCCCTTCCGCTAGTACCGACGCGCCCCAGCCGACCGCTTCAGTCGATAGATAGAAATCATGTTTGATATCAGTATCAACCCTGAAAGCGTAGTTTTTCCCGCGCGTCAGCACGAGTTCTTTACCTGGAACGCCGTCAACATCCATACCGCGTTTGTGGCCAACACCATAAAAGGGGTGGGTAGTGGGCTTGTCATCTGCAGTAACCACAAAAATACGCTCAATCTCAAGCGTCTCTTCATCATCCCCCCAATCATCAGAATGGGCCGATAGCGTCGTCAGACCAAGCAGGATAGCAATCACCCCTGGCTTCATAGGAACGTGCGTCAGAAATGGTATTTTCATGGTTTCAATAATCCTTAAATTAACTAAACAATTAATCCAGACTGAAACACATTATAGGGAACGCCGGACGAAGAGCTCGTCCGGCGTTAGTTTTATCGCCTTAGAATATGTACCAGCTCGAACTAATTATGTCGGTTATTTCCAAGGATTCTTCAGTGTCGCTTCACTCAAAGGTGGCTCCCAATCAGCAGGCTTTGGCTTGGAGTGACACTTGCGACAGGTTTTGGTCTCAACAGGAAATGAGACTTTACCGTGGCATAGGCCGCACTTCTGACCGAGCAGGATAGCAGACATGCTGATCTGGTTTGCCAGACGCTGTGGTACAAAGACCGCTGGATGGCAGTTTGAACATAAAAGCCACTCTGTGTGCTGACGATGAGGGAAAACAACGTCAGGTACTGAGGCTTTCACTGGGCGAACGATATCCAGATCCATCACAAACGGCTCTGAGTTAGGGTCGGCGCGATCCCAGCGTGGGCGTATTTTGCCCTCGTCTATCGCCTTCACCCAATCAACATAGTTACCGAAATCACTTGGCGGCAACCCTTTGTAGGCATCGAGCGGATGCTGTAGCGAATGGGTCGCTTCATTTTCCGGGTCATGAATGCCATCTTCTGCAGGTGGCAGATTGCGTGACTTTGGTTTTTTCAGGTTCACGTTAAAGGTGTTGACAGATGAAACCTCGGCCAACATCAAAGGCGACTCTTTCTCGCCCACCTCAGCTGCGTGACTTTGTGTATTCCACATAAATGCAGCCATCATAACTGCACATGTCAAGGAAATAGCTTTTGTTTTCTGATTCATGGCTAGCTTCCCTTATTTGGTTGTGTCTTTAACTTGAAGCGGCTTGTATGCCGGCGCGATCAGACGCTGCACCGTGCTACCGTGAAAATGGGTTGGTTGTCCCGGAACCCCCGAATGGCACATCGCACAGTTCTCTACTGACCATGAGATTTCACCATTGTGACATGCGCCACAGAACTTACCGTCGATGATTTTCGCCATCGTGATCTTGTTACCACCGGCCTTAAATGCAAAACCCAGATCTGCATGACAGACCTTGCAGCGGAAACGAATACGGTGGAACCAGTGCGGGAAAACTGCAGGGCGCATGCCTGCCGCATCGGCATAGTTATTGATCACGACATCGGCATATTCTGCTTGCGCAGTCTGCGGGACCCCCAGAGCCCCCATATAAGCCAACACCCCTATGATCATCGATTTCAACACATTACGCTTGATCTTAGATGACATATCAAACTCTCTCCTCGTAATTTACTCTTATTATATGAGGCCTACGACGCCTGTCAGAAACGTCGTGTAACCTGAAAGTACACCAAACTGTATTCCTGCTCCCCAGCATCTATCAGGCGCCAACTTGCCCTAGTATCTACTAGACCGACACTATAATCCAGTCGGTTTTCCCATTCAGAGCGATCTACCCCCCTATCGTCGGAAGCCCGAGAGACTCGAACATCCGATCCAAAACGGAGTCGAGGCGCTCCAAACACCCTGGAATGCTGATAACTCAGCGATCCTGTGGTGGTTGTAGACGTCTCACCCCCATCCTGCCCATCAAATTTCTGGCGCACACTCTGCCCTGTCAGATTCCCCGTTAGCGAGCTGCGCCGAGTGAAATTCTGTGTTCGAGACAGCTGAAAGTTAACCAGTTGTTGATCACTCTCCCGATCACCAATCGTGCGCGCATCTGAAATCGTCAACTGCGAGTATGTACTGCCGCCATGACCATAACTGTCCCAGCCAAATGTCATTGAGAGGTCATGCCGCACATCATTTGCATCATTATCGCCCGACTCAGCGATCCCGTTCAATGCCTGACTTATCGAGAGGCGGATCGTTGAGCTTTTATCATCATTCATCCACGCGCGATTGAGGTCATGGCCCAGGCGAAGATTGCCTGAGGTAATGTCGTCAGTCTCGGTGCCCTGATATTGCAGCGCGCCTGAAGCATACCACTGATACCCCATCCCCCAAAAGAGTTCATGAATATCAGACTGTAGTAAACCACCCACTCGACCAAGATAAGCGTTATTGCTTGTACTTCCATTATCATTAGTTGAGAAGTTCAGGTTCGCATCGAAGCGGATATTTTTACTGAACTGGTACAGCCCCCCTGCCGTTGCGTTGAGGCTCAGCAGTTCAGTTTCGTTACTGATAGCGGTCGGCCCCGTATTGCTCGAGCCGGCATCACTATTCAGATTAAACAGTCGAACACCTGCGCTCGCAGTCACTTTGCGATCGACAGGGCGCCAAAAAACAAAGCTGGACACCTGCTGACTTGTCGTATCTACCTCGCCATTACTAAATACAACAGATGAGGCCTTCCCTTTTGTATTATATTGGTAATAGTCTGCTGAGGTGTCCACGCGAATCGCATTTTCTGGATCAAAATAGAAATAATCCCCCCCGAGCGTCAGGTTGGTCGACTCCTGACTCAGCACTGCTCGGTCGATGACTTTGTAGCTACCACGCAGTTGAAAACGATGATCATCAAAACCAATGTCAGCGCTGCCACCGAGTAGCCAGTCACTATATTTCTCACTATTTGTTGAATCCCATGTATTGCTGTCAAAATTCCACTGGTATCGCCCCGCCTCTCGGGTATCAATATTCTGCCGGATCGAAAAACGCTGAGTCTCAAACTCACGACTTCCGACAGCGGTTAATGGGCTGGTAATCGTATTCACCGTATCCACACGACTATCACTACGTGAAAACGAAAGCGCAATAGGGTAACGACTCTGCGGAATCACATTCAGATTGAGATCCCCTGTCAGAAGGGTCGAGGAGCTGTCATTGACATTCGGGTTTGAATCCAGGCGATAACTCGTTTCATCCTGTGTTAGCCGCACACCAACGTCCAATGTTGCAATCCACGGCTGCCACAGATAACTCTTGCCCTGTATTGCGCCACGCATCTGGTTGCTAACAGTCTCTTCCGTATCGCCTTTTAGCATGCGGTAGGCGTAGCCAACTTCCCCGGAGAGATCGACAGGCGCGGCATACGGTGCGGCGACCGGACACAGTAGCGCCGAACAGGCGATCAGACGAAAACGTCTCGAACCTGCCATTCGCCTAGCCATTTAGCCAGCACTTAACTAACGTCACAATCACAACTTGCAACGAGCGCATGATAATCAGAACAACCCCCTACTTATTGTTCACCGGCATCAGCAACGGATCCCTCACCCTCACCTCCGCGCTACTGCGTATTTTCTCTATAAATTTCTGCCACTTTTCGTCACTGAGCTCACGTGCATACAGCGCGCGTGCGCGTTCAGCGACATCTTCAAACGGGTTCAGTACAGGCGCCACCCGCTCTTCTACCCTGAAAATCGCAACGCCTTTTAACAGGCGAACTGGCGCGGAGAGCTCCCCTGGCCTGAGCGCGTCAACCACCTGCTGCGCCTCCTCTGCCAGCATCCCCTGATGGACGTAACCCAGATCTCCGCCCTGTTGCGCCGACTCATCGCTGGAGTGCAGTCGCGCCATCTCACCAAAATCGCCCCCCTGCTGCAGCTGTTTTATCAAACGCTGCGCCTCATCCACAGCCGCCTGCCACTGCAGCGCCTTAGCCCACGGCTCCACCCCCAGCAGAATCAGAGAGACCCGCACACGCTCCGGAGTAGTGAACTTTTCGGGATTGGCCTCATAATATGCCTTCACATCCGCTTCATTCAGCACGCCCACCTGCCGCACCTGCGCCTCTAGCTGCTCAAGCTGGCTGCGCGCCTCTGCCTGGGGCAGTAGCTCAGCCAGAAACCCCTCACGCTCTGCCTGCCAGTGCGGGCGAGATTCGTAGCGTGCCTCAAACGAGGCAAGCTGCGCCTTCACCTGCGCTGGGTCTGGCATAATCCTGCGCTCACGCACAACAGCCTGCAGCAATGCGCGGTCAATCAGGCGCTGCGCAACTTCCCTGCGAAATGCCGCCGCCTCTGCCTCAGGGATATCCCCGTGATAAAAGCGCTGGCGCTTGCCCACATGTAAAAACAGATCATATGTCTGCTGCGAGATCTCCTCACCGTTCACAACAGCAAACAGATCCGCTGCCAGCTCCTCATCCGCCACTAGCGGTGCGCTCATCAAACCAAACACCACACACAACACTGCCAGCCGCATCCGTATCACCTACTTCGCATGACAGGTTAGACAGACCGAACTTCCAACCGGGTCGATCCTCAAAAAGGTTGGGTTATAATCCACATGCGGGTCATGGCATGATGCACATTCCACATACGGCTGTAGCTCTCCGATATTCGTACCACGCGTCCCCACGCGCGAATAGAGCTTTAAATCTCGCTTACTAAAAGACGCCTCGGGATGTTCACGACTATCCACCCACCACACACGCCCCGTACTCAGCACCTCCGAACTAGGCGGATTGAAGTCGATATCCACTCTTGGGCGACCTTGCGGGTATGATTCCGAGTAACCGCCACCCGCGTACTGGACCCCGATCGGGTGGTCATTGGTCAGGTCTTTACCCAGGTTTGTCACCACATCAACCGGGCCGATACGCCCCTGCACGGCAGCCGCCTGACCGCTCCAGTCACCCGCTGAAAAAGAGGGGTTATCAGACAGAGACCCCGGCTCGTTGATCACTGAATCCATCGCCTGCGAGCCATCGTGACAGGAGAGACAGGCAATTGAAACAGAGCCTACCGCCTCAATGTTGGCATCCAGCGTGGTGGTGCCCATCTGGTCGTATGTTTGAAAACCGCCAGGATCAAGATGCCGATTCCAGATCGGTACCGCCGCCGTCGCGTCGCCACCATGAGGGGTGTGACAAAAGACGCAGATCTCTTCGGTACCACTGAAGTTACTGGCCGCATTAAGACCACTACTGCCGAGATTATGTTTGGTGTTGTAGACGCCAGCGACAGCACACATAGCAGGCAACAATAGACCCGCCAGGACTCCCCCTAACAAATGCCCGCTGAAACGGGCTCCCCCAC
>DRLG01000055.1 GCA_011053135.1 Chromatiales bacterium | reverse complement strand
GCGACCTCAACCAGGCCAGAGCTGACCATCTCATTCACTTCGTGCCACTCAAGAAAATATTCACGCGGCACCTGTTCATCACCGTAAGCGACCATCTCTCCGGCAGGCACATCCATCCACTTTCCAACCAGCGCAATCACCGCCGGGTAGTTAAATAGTTTTAGCAGCGGAAATACACGGGTGTAGACGCTTCGATAACCATCATCGAAACTCAATAATATCGCCCTGTCTGGTAACGGCGTGCCGCCGTTCCGCGCAGCGATGATCTGCTCCATACTCACAGGCTGATAGCCCTGTTCACGTAGCCATGCAAACTGCGAAACCAGCTCGGCACTCTTGATGAACATGATACTACTCGCGCCAGACAGCGCGGCATCATCACTAACATCGTGATAGCTCAATGTGATGAAACGTTGCGATGGCGGCTGTGCATGCGCCACTCCAAGCAGGCTCCAGATAATAATCAACATAAAGCTCAGGCGTTTCACGCTAAAATCTCCATCTCAGTGATAGATCGAACTGTTCCCTGAACTCTGTCACACCATCGTAGGCACGCTGTCCTCTTGAAATGGCATAACGCAGTTCAGTCCGATCATTAAAATTCCATTGATGTTCATAGCGTACTGTCCAGATCTGTTTCGCCCCGTAGTTTTTCTGCTGGTATTGCCCCACCGTTAGAGCAAGACGGTGGCGATAGGCGTAGTGATAATGCCGTTTCAACAGCCATTCATTGATGAGACCGAGCTGAATGGTGACATCACTTTCAGGATTAAAATAGGGCGCACCAGAACGGCTATTTTTCGACGTATTGAGGCTAAGAATGCCATTTAACTTATAATCGATCTTTGTGATCAAACGCTGATCGAGTGAGACCCCGGCGCTTTGACGCCGGTTATTATCACTGAACTCCAGCCATCTAAGTGAGGTATCGATGCGGCGAAGTTCGTGAAAACGGTAACTCACACCAACGCCACTGCCCCAGCCGTCAATCCCCTGGGCACGCCCACGCAGTGGAACATCATTACTATAACTATCAAGATTGGCTGAGAGCGACCAGTAGTCATCTATCATCCACACCCCTTCGCTGTTCAGGCCAATATCTGCGGCACCGCCAAGATTACGCGCCAGCTCGCTACGCAGCTCCAGGTCTCGCCCGCGGTATTCGATACCCGCCCCAATACGGCGATAAATCGACGTGCCTTCAGGAAAGCGCGCCTGAGCATGGAGATGATGAAGATAGGGGCGATAGTGCGACTGTAGCGGACGACCGAACAGGTAACTGTTTAACGTTAAGTCTCGACTCCCCTCCTGTATGCCCGAGCTGAGGCCACGTGAAAAGTCGATTCGCAGCTCTCGCATGTTATGCAGCTGCCATAGGCGATTAATATTTTTTAATCGTAAACTTTCTGGATAACGTCTATTTAACGCCTCAATATTCTGCTCGACCAGTGGGAACTCATTCAGCGCATGGCGTGCATGCACCCGACCAATCGCCGCATCAAGGTGGTCTGGGTCCTGAAAACCACCTATCTCAAACTCCTCCAGCGCACGCCGTGGCCAGCCACGCCATAAATAGATGTAACCCAGACTTGCACGAATATCGAGATTGGCCGGTGCCTGCCGGTTGAGCGGCTCCAGCCTGCTTTGCGCCTCAGCCAGCTGGTCAATGTAAGCACGCACATATGCGGCGGTTATCTCAACCGGGACTTTATCTGGATTCTGTACTGACCTGGCTGAATCTTCGAGCCGTTTCCATTCCGGTTGCTCACGATTAAGGCGATCAATTAATTCAATCGCGTTGTCGTACTCCTCACACTCAATGTAGGCGTAAAAAAGTGACAACTGAACAGCAACTGTCTGCTTGCCAAGCGAGAGCACCTCAAGATAGAGATCCCGCGCCATTTCAGGCTCCTCAACCATTAAGTAGGCATCGGCTGCCGCTATCAATGCATGTCTCGAAAAGGTTGCTGCCTGCGCAACCAGCTGCTGGTAAAGTTCGATGACTTCTGGCATGCGCTGTAGCGCCTGGAGAGCAACCATCAAATCAAAGGCGACACGCTGATACTGAATACTCTCCCCCTGACCCGCTTCACTTAATTCAACGAGTCGCCTCTTAAGGTAATCAATCGCTTCTGTTACTCGCTGCTTTTGCAATTGCTCAGCATCACTTGAAAAGGTGGGCAGACGCCCCCAGCGGATTGAAATTGCGGCAACATCACGGTTGATCGCGCTCACTTCATCTGCTGTGAGTAGGCCTGGATGCTTTTTTGCCATGCTAGATGCCAGGTGCGGGGCACCCAGACGATAGGTCATCAAGATGCGCCCGCGCTGACCATTAAGATGGTCGGGGGCTAACTGAAGAATTTTCTCATAGCGTGCCAGTGCTGCAAAATAGTGTTTGAGCGAAATATTGACGTATGCCTCTGCTTCAAGTAGTTCAAGCGTTTCAGCATCATCAACCGCGCTGTGATCGCGAATAACAGCTAACGCCTCTTCTCCCCTTTGGCTTTCACTCAGTGCTAGCGCCAGCCCCAGGCGACTCTGTAATCGCAGAGGAGCGCGCTGCACGGCAGCCTGATAAGCCTGCACTGCAAAATCATAACGTTTCAGATTACGGGCAGATTTTCCAATCGTCTCAAGAACATAAGGTGGCAATTGCTCAAGCTCCAGCCGGTCTGCATGCTGCAGTACTTCAGCGTCCCGCTCTTCCCACCCCAGGATGGCGATATAGTCGTAGTAATACTGCGGCCTCTCCGGGAAATGGGCACGCAGAAGTGAAAGCTGCGCCAGCGCCCGCTCACTCTCTCCCGCACGTGCAAAGCCCAAAGCCTCCTGATGCAATGCTGCTGCATTACCCTCCAGTGGCATTTCAGCCGCGACTGAACCCGCGAATAAAGCAAAAAATAGAAAAAAAAACCGCCAGCCAAACAAAATTAATCCTTAGATTTCATCATTAATACCCGTTTATCGGACCAAAACCAGTTCTCTTTATCTGCCAGAGAAAAAACGACCTTATCAAATAGACCTCAGTCTCTCAAAGGGCGCTCAAAAAAACAGCGCATAGCCCTTCTCTTTATGCGGTGAACGATTCTGAGAGCTGCACTCAACAGACCAACGCCACCCCCATCTCTGGGGCTTCTCTTTTCAACAGCCGCTTAAACCACTATGAGACCTTTGCACGGTACAGTTTAGCGCACGTTACATTCGCGCCTGCATCGCGCCAGGCGCTCTATTTCAGTTTGGTTTCAGCTTTCCCTGTTAGGCTCTTCTCCACTGAAATAGCGAGGATAGTTCAATGAAAAATCCCGATGAGATTAAGGTATGGGATCCTCTTGTTCGACTCTTTCACTGGGGACTGGTTGTTACCTTTGCCATCTGCTACATCACCGAAGAGGAGTTTATGGACCTTCATGTCTGGAGCGGCTACGCTATTCTTGTGCTACTGGCGGTGCGCATTATCTGGGGCTTCATCGGTACCGAGCACGCCCGCTTCTCCGACTTTATCTACCGCCCATCAAAGGTCTGGGAATATACCAGAGAGGTGCTCTATTGTCGCGCCAGGCGTTACATTGGTCACAATCCGGCGGGGGGTGCGATGATCGTACTTTTTTTTGTGGCGCTCCTCCTCACTACCATCTCAGGCATCATGCTCTACGGTGCCGATGAGCAGGCAGGCCCGATGGCCACAATAATGAGTGGCAGCGGCGAGCTGGTTGAAGATCTGCTTGAAGAGGTTCACGAGTTCTTTGCCAACTTTACTCTGCTACTGGTCTTCATCCATGTTGGCGGGGTTCTGTTCGAAAGCCTGCTTCATCGTGAAAATCTGATTCGCGCAATGATCAACGGACGTAAAAAGGCGTAATATTAGCTTAAGGTCTGTTAACAGCAATAATCACTACAAGTCACCTGAAATAGAGAACCACAAATGAAATATCGCTATCTCACAACTGCCATGATGGCCATCACCCTGACCATCGGCATCGGCATCGGCGCCGCTGCGGCCAGCGATGACCATAACGAAGCGCGCCGCCTGAAAGATGCAGGTAAGATCATCCCACTTGAACAGATCATCAATAAGGCTCGCCAGCAGCATCAGGGGCGCATCATTGAGATCGAACTGGAACATGAAGAGGGGCGCTATATTTATGAACTGGAGCTGCTCGATAAAAACGGTACTGTATGGGAGTTTGAGTTTGATGCCAGCAGCGGTGAGCTGATCAAAAAGGAGAAAGATGATTAGATGCGATTACTACTCGTTGAAGATGATATGCCACTAAGCAACGCGCTCAAGAGAGATCTTCGCCATCGGGGTTTTGCTGTTGATGTGACAGATAACGGTATCGACGCTGAACATATGGGGTTCGAGGAGCCCTATGATGCGGTGATCCTCGACCTTGGTCTACCGCAACGACCAGGACTGGAGGTGCTCTCCCACTGGCGTGTGCAGGGGAATAAGGTGCCGGTCATTATCCTCACTGCGCGTGATGCATGGCATGAAAAGGTGGATGGTTTTAAAGCCGGTGCCGACGATTACCTCGCCAAACCGTTTCATGTGGAAGAGTTAATTGTCCGTCTCAACGCCCTGATCCGGCGTAGTCAGACGCAAGATATCGGCAGGCTGCAGACTGCAGGGCTTGTGCTTGATGAAGCACACCAGACAGTGATGGATAGCGCAGGAACTTCCCATGAGCTAACCGGCACAGAATTCCGTCTGCTGCGTTATATGATGAGCCACCCCGGTGTGGTGCTTTCAAAATCGCGCCTCACAGAGCATGTTTATGAGTATGATGCCGACCGCGATAGTAACGTAATCGAAGTGTATATCAAGCGCCTGCGTAACAAGCTCGGTAACGAGCTGATTAAAACAAAACGCGGCCAGGGTTACATCTTTGGTCCACCAGCCCCATGAAATCGCTGCAGTCACGCCTTGGTGTCGGACTCACCATCAGCATTGTGTTATTGATGCTGGTGCAGTGGCTAGCTGTCTCATTCAACATTCGCCATGTTGCCGAGGACTTTGTCGCCTCACGACTACAGCATGATGCTGAAGATCTGCTCCCTACATTGCAGTTCACCGATGATGGTCTCACTGTTAATGAACAACGCATCAGTAGCGTCTATAGCACGCCATTCTCAGGCCATTATTTCCGCATTCAAAGCCCGACACAGACGCTACGCTCGCGCTCGTTGTGGGATGAAGAGATCACAACCCCGACAATTTCTCCAGGTGAAGTTAACGAGTTTCACACAACAGGCCCCCAGGGCCAGCCCCTGCTGGTATGGCAGGGTGGGTATATGAAGCGGGGCCAGCATGTCACCATTTCCGTCGCTGAAGATATCTTCCATATTGAAGAAGATATTACAGAGTTTATGTTCTGGTACAGTGCGGTAACGCTCCTTGCCATCATCCTGTTTATCCTCACACAACTCACCATCCTGCGCTACAGCCTGCGCCCACTGGAACAGGTGCGGCAACAGATCGCTCTGCTGGAGCGAGGTGAAACGCATTCATTAAGTGAGGCGGTACCCGCTGAGATTCGCCCTCTGGTCAGCGAATTTAATCAGCTTTTAACAATTATGTCGCAGCGCCTGAAACGCTCCCGTAACGCCACAGGCAATCTCGCTCATGCACTTAAAACACCACTCTCACTAATGGTGCAGCTGATTGAACGAGATGAACTCAGCAGCGCTCCGCAGCTCCAGCAGGAGCTGCGCCAGAGTGTCTCACGCATTCAGCAGCTGATGGAACGAGAGCTAAAGCGCGCACAGCTAGCGGGCAAGGCGACCAGCGGCCAGCAGTTCTGTTTCGAAACAGAGCTCCCCCCCTTAGTCGATACGTTGCAGCGCATCTATCAGGAACGGAGCATCGTTATCAACACGACCATCGCCCACAACATTCAATATGCCGCAGACCGGGAAGATCTATTAGAACTCATAGGAAACCTGCTGGATAACGCCTGCAAGTGGGCTGAACATCAAGTGAGGTTATCGATCTCGTACAACCACGGCCTGCTCATTGAGATTGAGGATGATGGCCCCGGCTGTAGCGATGATGCCATGCTACAACTCACTCAGCGCGGCACCCGTATCGATGAAAACAGCACAAAGCATGTTGATGGGCATGGACTGGGGCTGGCAATCGTCCAGGATATTGTGACCGCCTACGCGGGCACACTAAAATTTAAACGCGCCGCCATCGGCGGCCTTGCGGTCAGCGTTACATTGAGCTGATACGGGAAAAACAAAAACGGGCGGTAAAACCCGGCCGGCTCAATAAAGCCAGGCCGGGGCAGTGCTAACAAGAGAGCAATTAATGGTCGTGATGCTCACCATCCGGGCCGTGGGCGTGGCCATGCTCCAGCTCTTCTGCGGTGGCGTCACGAATATCAATAACCTTCACATCAAAGTTAAGTGAGACACCAGCCAGGGGATGATTGCCATCGACAATCACATTGTCACCATCAAGCTCCACCACGGTCACAATCATCATCTCACCTTCAGGGCTCTGCGCGTGGAACTGCATCCCAACATTGATCTCAGCCCCCTCTTCAAACATATCTTTCGGAACCGTCTGTAACAGCTCCTCTTCGCGCTCGCCATAGCCCTCTTCCGGCGCTACCGCCACACTCACTTCATCGCCCACCACTTTACCCGCTAGCGCATTCTCAAGACCCGGGACGATATTGCGCGCGCCGTGCAGATAGACAAAATCCCCCTTCCCTTCCGAGCTATCGATGAGAGTTCCCTCATCATCCTTGAGGACATAGTCCAGCGTTATAACTTTTTGATCTGCAATTTGCACGTAGCGCTCCTTAAAATGAAATATAAAAATTTGGCGGCGATAATGAGATCGCACACATTTTCGAGCGCTATTATAAACGCAAATAGCGCTCCCCCATTTAAGTTTCTACCGCTTACGCCGATTAGATGGGCGTTAAATTTAGAGCTGATGCAAATTCATGCGAAAAAAACAGCTCTAACCAGTTTGTTTTTACTCGCTTTATCAAAATAACCATGTTTTTTTCAATAAAATTATTTACAAAATATCTTTCTTAATTATAGAATAGCATCTCATATACACCTTATGGGCCGTAACGGAGGATT
>DRLG01000054.1 GCA_011053135.1 Chromatiales bacterium | reverse complement strand
TTTCATTGAGGTCAGGGCGTTGGCTGCATCCATCGCTGTCTTTCCGTGGTAGAGCGGATTGAAATAACCAAACGAGAACCAGGCCTCATCCCAGTGAAAAATGATGTCGGGTTTGATGGCGAGGATATCCATCATATAGCGCTTTACATTATAAATAATGCCATCAAAGGTAGCATTGGTCAGGGTGATCTGCTTCACCCGGTGTAGTTCTCCCTGCTGTTTTAGATCAAGCAGGACCTCCTTGATTCGTTTCAGAGTGACGCAGCCGTAGAGGTCATACTGATTGAGCGGGTAGGTTTCCAGAAATATCGGTTTGGCACCGGCTAGTAAAACGGAATAGGGAATCGATTTATGGCAGTCAGCAGAAGCCAGGACAATATCATCGGGGTGGAGATTGGCCTGCATCACAATCTTGTTAGCAGCAGTTGTGCCGTTGGTGACAAAATAGGTCTGCTTCGAGCGGAATAGCCGTGCTGCCTTGTTCTGTGCCTGAGAGATAGAACCCCTGGGGTCCATAATAGAGTCCATCCCTCCGAGGGTTGATGAAGTCTCGGCAGCGAAGATCCCCTCACCATAGAAATCAGCAACATCATTGATCCAATAGGATGCCTCAATCGACTGCCCCTGTGAAATAGGAAGCGCGTGAAATGCCCCCTTAGGTTTGTTGGCGTAAGAGCGAAGCGCATCGAAAAACGGTGTGCTGTAGCGCTGTTCCAGGCCGCTCAGTATCTGATGGTGAATATCAGCAAACAGGGTGGGGCTCTGCAGAGAGATAATGTGATCAAAGTGGGCTATCTGTGCAGGTGTTGCATAGTCGCTACAGATATAATACTGGTCGATGTCGGGGCGTAGTGACGCAACATGTTTTTTTAGTGCCACCACCATATCATCACTACATCCAGGTACTCCCTGAAAAAAAGGTTCAAAGGCGTTAAGTAATGTTTGTGACTCATCTCGCTGGGTACTAAAACCCTCTAGATAGATGCAGGCCTGAATCATAGGATTTGAGAGTATGGCAATTATCGCATCGTAGTAGTTATCAACAAAGAGAACATCATATAAGGCGTTATCATGAAAGGTTATGAATTTTTCCAGTGAGTTACGATAAAGGGCCTCATACTCCTCAGGGGATGGGTGGACAATCAACACCTCAAAATAGGGTTTAAGCGCCTTCTTTTTATTTTCATTGGCGTAGTGTGTTGCCAGCAGCCCCGACTGTGGTTTGTCGAGCATGTTGAGGTTGCTATGAAATGGGGTGAATGCTTTAGCGCGGTAGCGCTTCTCTTTTAGAGTGGTAAGCAGATTGCCACACAACAGTTGAAATGATTGATGCTCATTTTCCGCAAGGTATGAAGATAACTGCTCGTACGTTTCTCGACCGGGATATGCCCAGTATCTTTCGATATCCCTCAGCGTTCTCATCTCGTTCATGGCTGAGGTAAGATCGCCACTCACTGCCGCTTCATAGAGCTGTTCCCATGTTGTGAGACGCTGGTTTTCCAGATCAAAGAAGTGTGTTGATTGCATTGATCTCAACCTATTGAGAGAGCGACAGGAGCACCGATTTTGCGGTAACATTTTCGGGGTCAAGGATCTGCACATCTTTCATGATTGCATATGTCCGTTCAACTTCACCATTGCTCAATGTCAGCAGTCCTAGCTCAGTCAGATAGAGTACATCACTGGGATAGCGCGCGAGCATTTTGAGTAGTATCTTTTCAGCCATTTCATTATTGCCGATTAAACGCAGGCCGTAGGCGAGACGAAGGTTGCCATAATAGTTATAGAAATCGATGTTGAGAATCTGGAAGCCGAGCCGATTGGCCTCATCGAACGCCTCCATCTGAAGATAGGTTAGCATTAGCCCAAGCCTGGGTGAGAGTGCGTCAGGCTGTGCCTGAATTGCCTGCTTATAGTGGTATTCAGAGTTCTTAAACTGACGGTTCAGGCGGTAGAGATAACCTAGTCGGTTATTAATGCCGTAGGCCTTTGGGTAGGTCTGGTAAATCAGCTGGAGTGACTTGATCGCATCAGGGTAGTTACTGGATTTCTCATAGTTGTACGATTTGTAATATCCCGCCTCGATTTCAGCGCTATCCAGCACCGGTGCAGCGGAGCTATTGCTCATTATCAATAGTAGCAACAGTATCCACCACGCTTTTCCCTGAAATATCTCTTTCCCTCTTCTATCCATTTATCGCTTTACATCCTGTATCAGACAGTATTCCCCAACGGTGATCGACTTGAAACGGCTGAATGGATCAAGCACTACATGGGTATCGACTGTCACATTAAAAAATTTATTGTGGATTTTTCCTTTAACCTCAGTTTCAGAGGTATATTGATATTCAGCCTCACTATTTACCAGGCTGCTACACAGGGCGTTCAGAAAATTTACGACTCCCCCTTGCCAGCAGTTAAGAATTACCGTGCTGGAGATGCTGTCTTTCCATTTTAGCTCTGGGTAGTAGCTTAGTGGCAACATGGGTAGCGCCAGGTAAATCATTTTCAGATAAGGGTCGTTACCCTCCACGCTGTAACAGTAGAAATTTCCATACTGCTTGCCAAAATAGAGTCTGCCTCGGGCTGTCTCAAAGTAATAGCTGGAGGTGTCTGACATTTTCACCCGAAAAGAGAAGCTATCAATCTGCTTGTCGTCGCGATAGACCTGGAAGTGACATACCTCATCCAGTACAAAGTTGGTTACCTGGTCATAGAACAGCTCGAAGTGGCAGTGGCCGACAGGGTGATTGACCTGTGGAAGGCCCGATGCATGGAATTGGTGTGACTGCTCATAATTGACAAAGACAAACGGTATGGTGGCAGCATTATCATGGGAGCCGCTTTGTACCTGAATATGAATATGGGGCTGTGGAGAGTGGCCGGAGTTACCGCACAGACCCAGTACCGTGCCGACTTCGATCCACTGCCCTTCTACAACATAGATCGAATAGCTGGCAAAATGTGCCAGCTTGATGATATAGCCGCGGCTATCTTCGATCACGACCTGGTTCCCCCAGTTGTTTACAATATCAACCGAGCCGACAGGGTTGTCCGGCAGGTAATGAATCACTTTGATGACTCGTCCACTTACTGGCGAGATCACCTCTTTGCCGTAACAGTAATAATCACTCAGCGCTCGTCCCTCATTCAGAAAGCTCTTTCCCTCGGCGTCACAGATCACAAAATCATAGGCGTGTTGATAGCTTCCTTTGTGGGTCCACGGTCCATCAAAACCCTGCCAGCAGAACCATTCCCCTTTAAATGGAAGTGACAGGGCAGCTGGAGTTGTGACAAAACGATTCTGCGTGACCAGGTAATGTTCCAGGTTCTCTTCCGGGCTGCCTTTATAGATCACAGTTTGCAGTGGGTAGTTGAGCAGTTTAAGGGCGTAGATAAAACTGAGTGTTACCAGAGTGAAGGGCAATGTGAAAATAGGTAACCCATATTGCGACCAGAAGACATGTCCGGCACTGGCGATTAGCGTGGCAAAGGCGACCCCGAGAAAAGCGATACCATAACTTTTTAGTGAAGGGATGTTAAAGATTCCACCCAGAGCCATCGCAATCAGGATGTAATTAAAACTACTCACATCCTGCGCGGTGCTTTCTATTGAACCGGTAAAGCTACCATATAGCGATATTCCCAGTAGAAATCCAAGGAGAGAGAGTATAAAAAGAACTCGGGAGTTGAGTAGTAACAGTAGACTCAACAGCAACCCTGTAATTTCATTGGGCATAAAGATAATAGCCCCCAACGATTTAAGATAGCCACTCACCCAAAACGGGAAGATATCCAGGTTCAACTGAAATAGCGGGGCATACAGCCCAAGGACATATAGATTAGTAAAACTTGAGGCCGACAGATAGACCAGCGTGCTGACGATAATGAAGGGGATACTCAGAATTTGCAGCCCCAGCAGTTGATAAAAGATTTGTGCAGTAACGATGGTAATAATTAGAGTCAAACCGCCGGCTATAACCACCATGACCAGACTTAACAGCGACAACTGGAAAATATAGCCGATAGCCAGCCCCACTAGCAGAGCGTTGTAGGTGAAATAACCGGTGCTCAGAAAGGCGGATTGGTAACCCAGCAGGCGAGCAACGCCATATGCCGACAGAATCGAAAGCATACCGGAGAGTCCGGCATTGTAGTTAATCAGAGTAATCGCCAGAATGATCACGCCCGATAGTCTTCCTCGAATGAAGAAGATATCGGAATAACTGTTGAGGAGGGAGTCGAGCAACCCCTTCAGGCTCTCTATTTTGGTTTTATTGGTGTCAGCGTGCATCTACCAGAATGGCTCCTTCACAATGGGGCAAAGCGTTCCCTCTTTTAACGACCTCTGCTCAGTCGCCACTTATGTAAAAGAAGACAATGAGAGGCGGTATCAGCGGTTTTCAGGGTAGTTGTCGTTTCATCAAACGAAAAGATGAGGATATATTGCGGAATATATGAGCCTGGGGGATTGTAAGGTAGTGTTTAACCGGCGCAGCAGGAGAGCTGGCTGACATCTCTGTTAAAGGTCTGCGCGGTGAGTTTCAGCCCCTCCACCATCGTTAGATAGGGAAAGAGCTG
>DRLG01000053.1 GCA_011053135.1 Chromatiales bacterium | reverse complement strand
GAGTCGGCCGTCGCATTGATCAATCAATATCCTAACCTGCTCGTGATACAGACATTCTCAAAGTCACGCTCACTGGCCGGATTACGGGTTGGCTTTGCGATGGGAGATGAGGCGCTCATTGAAGGGCTGGTGCGGGTAAAAGATAGTTTCAACTCATACCCGCTCGATAGCATTGCCATCAGCGGTGCCTCTGCATCCATTCAGGATAAGAGCCATTTTGAATACACCCGCCAGCGCATCATCGCCTCACGTGAACAACTCGCTACGCAACTCGAAGCGCTCGGTTTTAACATCATTCCATCGCAGGCAAATTTTCTGTTTGTTACCCACCCACAACATGATGCGGCCGAACTGGCGGGGCATCTACGCATTCGCAATATCATTGTGCGCTATTTTAATAAACCGCGTATCGATCAACACCTGCGTATCACTATCGGCACCGATGATGAATGTAAAGCGCTGGTCAGCGCGCTCACAGAGATCATTAAAAGTTAGCCACCTCTCTCGCCAGATACTGGCGTGTAATATCTATCTCGAATGGCTTCACAATAGCGCACCAGATTTTTAAAACCACGCGCCCGCTGGCTAAATTCATTCTCGATCTCGCTGAGAATAAATTCAGACAGAAAGCCGTAAGCGGTAGCATCGAGCGTTGAAGGTTGCTCTCCCAGAAAATAGCGCTTATCGCCTAGCAGATCAGCGAGCGCCTGCAACGTCTCTGTCGTCATTAACAGAATCTCTTCATCACTGTGCCGGCCAACCCCCTGGAGATGGAGTGAGCGTTCCACTTTATGGCGGGCGATCGAGCTAATGACCACCCGTACTGGTGCCGGCAGTGGATTAAAAAATGTCGCCTTCACCTGCGGCCAGGTATCGGCCCGAATCCAGCGTGAATAGACCAGGCACCAGTAGAGCTGCTCATCGAGTGACTTACCGACCAGCGTCGCGATGGCGCGCTGCTCACGGCTTAACCCTTTATCTAACGGTGAGTCATATTTCGCTCGGAGATAGCTGATAATCAGATGCGAATCGGCAACCAGCTTGCCGCCATCATCGATATAGGGCAGCTTTCCCTTTGGTGCTTTTCGCAGGTTAGCGACACCACTCACAGACTCAAAGGGTATCGCGGACATCCGCATCCAGACATCGACCTTCATTACGAATGGGCTTGGATCTGGCAAACCAAACGCGGCACCAAAACTATAGAGTTTAATCATGATTTATTCGGAGGAGGGGGCTTGTTTAGTTCGCACTGCGGCTTCCTGCCAGATTGATGGTAGAGCAGCGCAGCGTCTGCCGCTTCTTTACCCAGACGCTCAATACGTGTGGCGTGCGACGGGTGGGTCGAAAGAAACTCTGGCGTTCCACTACGACTGTTGCGCGCCATGTTCTGCCACAGCGCAACACTTTCTTCTGGATCAAATCCCGCACGCGCCATCAACTCCACGCCAATCGTATCGGCCTCGCTCTCCTGAGTGCGGCCAAACGGTAACAGCACGCCAACCTGAGTGCCAACACCCAGAGCCGACATGATCGCCCCCTGGTTTTTATAGTCTGTCGTCCCCAGCCAGCCCTCTAATAGCGATAGCCCCTGGTTCGCAGCAAAAGCCTGTGACACTCGCTCATTGCCATGGCGCGCCAGAACATGCCCCACCTCATGGCCAATGACTGCCGCCACCTGTCCCGGTGTCGTCGCAACCGACAACAACCCCTTGTTCACACCGATTTTCCCTCCAGGCAGCGCAAAGGCGTTAGCTCCAGAGTCATCAAACACTACGATCTCCCAGTCACTGCTGGCAACCTGTACCGATGGCAGCTGTATAATCGCATCTCCGATACACTGCACATACTGGTTGATCGCGGCATCTTCCAGACGCGGCGTCTCTTCAAGCAGCTTATGAAATGACTGCACTCCCATCGTGATCATCTGTGACTCAGGCATAAACACCAGCTGAGAGCGGCCAGTAGGGGAGGTCGAACATGCAACCAGTAATGTGCTAGCAATTAATATTGCGATCACTTTTTTCATTCTTAAAAGTTCCGCCTAATAATCAGTACAGGCCAGGTTATGAAACCGCCTTCATATGGTTGTTTTTCAGTGCGACATAATGGCTCGATGAATACGCCAGCCACGCAAGCTCTTTCTCTGTAAGTAGCCGCGCCTGCCGCGCCGGACTTCCCACATAGAGGTAGCCGCTCTCCAGTCTTTTCCCCGGTGCAACCAGAGCGCCTGCGCCCACCATTACGCGCGCGTCAATGATCGCGCCATCAAGCACCGTTGCCCCCATACCCACCAGTGAAAAATTACCGATGGTACAGGCGTGTAAAATTGCGCCGTGACCCACCGTAACATCTTCACCAATGACCAGAGGGCTACCGCCCGGGTTGTATTCGTTGTCCGCCGTTACATGCAACACTGAACCATCCTGAATATTGGTACGTGCGCCAATGGCGATGGAGTCGACATCGCCACGCGCCACAACCATTGGCCATAACGAAGCGTCTTCACCAATGGTAACATCACCGATCACTAGCGCCATCTCATCGATGAATACACCGCTGGCAATCGTTGGGGTAGTCTCCAGGTATTTTCTGATCGCCATCTTTGGTCACTCCTTCTTCTTTATATGCTCTGTGTTCAACGCATCGTCACTAACTCTTCTGCACTGGTCGGGTGGATCGCTATCGTATTGCTGAAATCAGCCCTGGTCGCCCCCATCTTTATCGCCACGGCAAAGCCCTGCAACATCTCATCCGCACCGTCACCAATGATGTGACAGCCCACCACCTTTTCATCCGCACCAACTGTCACCAGTTTCATTGCGCTATGCTGTTTTCCTGTCGTCAGCGCATAATACATCGGGACAAAGCGCGACTGATAAACCTTAACGTCATCACCAAACTGTTCACGCGCCTCATCTTCTGTCATGCCAACTGTGCCTACCGGGGGGTGGGTAAAGACTACCGAAGGGATATATTTCTCATCTAGTTTTGCATCGGGCTTAGCACCGGAAAGCCGATCCGCAAGGCGCCGCCCGGCCGCAATTGCGACGGGGGTTAATGCCGCCTGACCGGTGACATCACCAATGGCGTAGATCCCGTCCACGGCGCTATTCTGAAAGGGGTCGACCGTAATAAAACCGGCCGCATTCAGCGACAGCCCTGCCGCCGAGAGGTTAAGCCCATCGACCGCACTTTCGCGCCCAATCGCCCAGATCAGGGTGTCATAACCCTCCATTGTATGGCCCTCGTGGGTGTGTAATGTCAGCACGCCATCTTCGCCTCGCGCAACGGATGAGAGGTTGATGCCTGTGGCGATATGAATGCCGTCATCCTGCATCTGTTCCATTAACGCCTCACGTAACATCACATCGAAACGTGCCAGCAGATGCTGGCGTCGCAACAGCAGGCTGACATCACTGCCGAGCGCACTCAACACAGCGGCCAGCTCCACGGCGATATAACCTGATCCAACAATCGCTACACGGCGCGGCCGTGAGGTCAGCTCAAAAAAACCGTCGGAGGTGATGCCGTGTTCTACACCTGAAATAGCTGGGAGGGCAGGGCGACCACCGCAGGCGATCACGATGTGATCTGCGCTGATGGTTTCACCGTTGACGATCACACTATTTTTTGATGCGAAGGCGGCACGGCCTACGACCATCGTTACTGCTGAGTTCGCCAGATTACGTGCATAAATTTCATTCAGGCGTGCCACGTAGGCGTCGCGCCCAGCCTTAAGCTGTTGCCAGTCAACGGTTGTCAGCGCTGCATCGAAACCGTAGTCGGGGGCATCGTGGAGCGCATGGCTCATTTGTGCGGCATACCACATCACCTTTTTAGGAACGCAGCCAACGTTAACGCAGGTACCCCCCAGTCGAGCCGCTTCAATGACCGCACACTTCATGCCATATTCAGCCGCCCGACGGACAACGGCCATACCACCGCTGCCACCACCAATGGCGATCAAATCAAAATGGCGCGACATCTCATCTCCCTGTTTCGTTCGCTGCTGTTCACGTGGCCAATCTATACGCCTGCTTTTTTAATCATGGTACATTAGATAGTGCGTGAATCACCAATTATAGAAGGTAGCTGCAAAACGATGAAAAACCCATTACTCGACCTCAGCGGCCTGCCGCGTTTTAGCCTGATAAAAGCGGCGCATGTTGAACCAGCGATTGATCAGGTGCTGGCCGACTGCCGCGCGCAGGTGGCGCAACTACTCAGCAACAATCGTGACTATACCTGGGATAACCTGATCCAGCCGCTGGAAGAGATCGACGAACGTCTTTCGCGCGTCTGGTCGCCGGTCAGCCATATGAATTCAGTCGTCAATAGCGATGAACTGCGTACCGCCTATAACGCCTGCCTGGGTAAGCTAAGCAACTATGCCACCGAGATGGGGCAGAACGCTGAACTCTTTAAGGCCTATCAGTCAATTGCCAAAGGTGATGAATACCACAAACTTGACCGTGCGCAGAAAAAGATTATCGATAATTCGATCCGCGATTTTCGCCTCTCAGGTATCGACCTCAACGATGAGCAGAAGGCGCGCTACAAGGCGCTGATGGAGGAGCTCTCTGCGCTCACCAGCAAATTCGAAGAGCACATTCTCGACGCCACCCGCGAGTGGAGCAGACTCATTGAGGATGAAGCGGCGCTGGCCGGGCTGCCCGACTCCACCAGAGCGATGGCGCAGCAGAGCGCCGCGCAACGTGACCTGAAAGGCTGGCTCTTCACCCTTGAGTTTCCTTCGTACCTCGGCGTGATGACCTATGCCGACGACCGCGAATTCAGAAAAGAGATCTACACCGCATTTGTCACCCGCGCCTCCGATGAAGGGCCCCACGCGGGCAGATGGGATAACTCACCACTCATGGAGAAGATCCTTGCGCTACGCCATGAAGCGGCGCAGCTACTCGGCTTTGATAACTACGCCGAGCGCTCCCTCGCCACCAAGATGGCGCTCTCCACTTCGCAGGTGATCGATTTTCTCACCGACCTGGCCGAACGCTCTCTTCCCATCGCCAAAAATGATCTTGATGAACTGCGCGCCTTTGCCAATGAGCAACATGGCGTTGCGGAACTGGAGGCGTGGGATATCGTCTATTACGGTGAAAAACTGCGTCAACACAAATATTCGATCTCGCAGGAGGAGATCAAACCCTATTTTCCGGAACACCGAGTGATTGCCGGCATGTTCGGCGTGGTCGAAAGGCTCTACGGCCTTAAGATCACCGAGTCACGCCGGGTTGAGACCTGGCACAAAGATGTACGCTTTTTTGAGATCTTCGATAAAGATGGCGCTCTGCGCGGGCAATTCTATCTCGACCTCTATGCGCGCCAGTTCAAACGGGGCGGCGCATGGATGGATGAGTGCATCGTGCGTAAGCGCACCGATAGCGGCGCGATCCAGACCCCGGTCGCCTACCTCACCTGCAACTTCTCGCCACCAATTGGCGATGACCCGGCGCTCTTTACCCACGACGAAGTGCTCACACTGTTCCATGAGTTTGGCCACGGCCTGCACCATATGCTAACCAAAGTTGACTACCCCAGCGTCTCCGGCATCAACGGCGTGGCGTGGGATGCGGTCGAGCTACCGAGCCAGTTTATGGAGAACTGGTGCTGGGAGCGCGATGCGCTAGCGCTGATCTCCGGCCACTATCAGAGTGGAGAGACCCTGCCGGATGAGATGTTCGACAAGATGCTGGCCGCCAAAAATTTCCAGTCCGGGATGCAGATGGTGCGGCAACTTGAGTTCTCAATCTTCGATTTCCGCATCCACCTTGAATTTGACCCGAAAAAGGGGGCCGCGATCCATGAGATTCTTGATGATGTCCGTCAGCAGGTCGCCGTCATCAAACCGCCTTCGTTTAATCGCTTTCCGCACAGCTTTTCTCATATCTTTTCGGGTGGTTACGCGGCCGGGTACTACAGTTACAAATGGGCCGAAGTGCTCTCCAGCGACG
>DRLG01000052.1 GCA_011053135.1 Chromatiales bacterium | reverse complement strand
CGCGGATCTCTTCAACCAGGCGCGACATCACAGACATCGATTCAACTAGCGAATCATCACCGAGGCGTCTTGCGATCAGGTCGGTGCCGGCACCCGCGATCACCATTTCACCCACTAGATTGACTAATGTATCCAGTTTTTCAGAATCAACCCGGATAGTCTTTGCTGTGCTGTTGAGAGAGCGGACCCGCTGCTGTTTTTCTGCTGCGGCTTCAACCACCTCTTTCTGAACCATCCCTTTTTCGGTAACGATCTCACCCAGTATCTGTGAACTACCGGCTGCGGGACTAAAGCGGTGTTCGGTCTGCTCATCAATCACCCCTTCGAGTTCTGATTTTGTGAGTGCGCCGCAGGAGACCAGCAATTCACCAATTTTATTATCATCTTCAGGGAGTGCATTAATCATCTCTATGTAGTGCTTTATCTTCGCCCTGGGCGGTAATATATGGACCAGACAATCTTCTCTCACAAATTCAAATGCACTCTCAATTGTCTCTTTCTCTTCGCCACTAAAGAGCGCTATCTCAAGCCCAAGGTGGCAGTCAATTGGGCTGAGCTCTTCCTCGTCATCCTTATCAAAAACTGTTATCACCTGTTTGATATCACCCATCCCAGATAGATAGCGAAGAATCGATAGCGGATCCATCCCATCGCGCAGCGCATCTTTTGAAAACCTGACCGATAGATGCCAGTTCTCATTTTCTGAACAACCAGCTCCATCATAGGGTTCTTCACTGCTGATCTTCTCATCACTGTCATCTTCTTTTTCTTCTATCTCACCACCCGTTAGTGCCACCAGGGAGGCCAGTAGATCATCGTTCTGCTTTTTCACTTCACCTGATAACGTCTCACCATTAACCGCATGCTCAACAACGATCTCCATCTGATCTCGTAATGATAAAAACAGTGCAACTAATTCGGAGTTGATCTTTAGCTCGCCTGAACGAATTGTATCCAGTGCGTTCTCTACAACATGGGTAAATTCCACGACATCATCGAAACCAAAGACGCCGCCGGTACCTTTAATCGTATGTGCTGCCCTGAACACGGCGTTAATCAAATCACTATTATCCGGGTCATCCTCTAAACGCAGCAGCGCGCCTTCCATTTCGACAAGCAGTTCATTACACTCTGTCAGGTAGCCTTGCTGCGCTGAATCAAGATTCATGATGGTTCTCCAGTAATGCGCTCATGCCGTATAGCTTAAACACCTCCGCTACGGCGTCACTAGCCGAACTGAGTGTCAGCTTGATCTCATTTTTATCGGCGTACTGTTTACCAAACAGCAACACCTGAAATCCGGCTGTATCAAACTCAGTTACATTCATTAAGTTAACGTTAATATCTTTATGCTTTGCTAAAAGTGAGAACAGGTCCTGCTTTATATTTTCGGCGTTATAGATATTCATATCGCCATCAATCACCAACATCTCTTCGTTGCTACTTGCACTCATTACCTGCCTCCTTTCCAGTATTTATCAGGGCATTATTAGCTTCGATACCGCATTAAGCATCTGATCTGGCTTAAATGGCTTGACTACCCACGCCTTAACACCAGCTGCTTTTCCCTGCGACTTGAGGTCATCACCTGCCTCTGTCGTCAGCATGATGATCGGGGTGAACTGGTAATTAGCCATCTTTTTAATCTCTTTCACCATCGAGATTCCATCCATGTTTGGCATATTTACATCACTGATTATTAAATGAACTTTCCTTCCATCTAATGCCTTTATGCCTTCAGTTCCATCTCCACCTTCAATGACATCGTAACCAGCATCGACTAGTGCAATCTTTACTACATTTCTCAATGACGAAGAATCATCAACTATCAGGATTGTCTTTGACATAGCTCACCTCGTAAATTCATGCTGCACTTAAATCTAATCTCAGAATAATCAGAAAAATTCAATCTCATTATCTTCTGTTGCTTCTACTGCTGTTTCACCATCGTGATTCATCAACTGCTCTGTTGTTGTGTAGCTCTGTTCCAGCTTCTCCAGCAACATCTCGACATCAACAGGACGATGCATTCCATTTTCATCTCTGCTATTAACGGACTGCTCAATCTGCTCGCATGTCAGTGCAAGCGCCGACTCTACTGAGCAGAGTATTTGACTCATTCGGTCCTGAAACTGAAGCGAGACCAGAATGTCTGAGATCTCATTTCGTATCTCTTTACTTGAGGTTTTCATTTTGACTGCAGAGCCTGAAATAGACTGTGTTAATCCTTTTAGATCACCAAGAACCGCTGAGATTGTCTCTTTCGACCCCGACATCACCTTTTCATCATTGACACAGGCCTGGTCTACCATCTTTAATGTTTCATTAATTGAAGATTCGATCTCAATAATTCGCTCTTGCATCTCATTTCCCGTCTCTCCCGACTGGATTGAAAGCGAGCGAACCTCTTCTGCGACGACTGCAAAGCCTCTTCCGTACTCACCGGCCCTTGCAGCTTCAATGGATGCGTTTAACGCCAGCAAGTTTGTCTGATCTGAAATCTTTGCAACGCTCGCGGACATATCTTGCAGGCTCTCGATTGAGTTTGATAAGCCACGCATTTTTTCAAATAGAACCGTCTTTTCATCAAGCGAATCTTTATAAGTTGCCAGCACCTCTTTTAGCTGCGTCTCACTGCTATTGAACATTTCGACAATACCGTCTTCATGATCATTACTGCTGCTTTTCACCGCCTCATCGATCTTGATCACTAATACAGAGAACCGATCCGACAGGGTAATAATGGCCTCTTCTGTTAGCCGTCTTGATGTTTTTATATTTCGATCGATGACCGGGAGGATCTTCTGGCACGCCTCGTCCAGCCCTTTTGGCGAAGTGTCACTCAAGCTTGTTCGTAGTAACGACTCAAACTCTTCGGTAATCTGGTCAATGACACGCTTTTGCTCTTTTTTGTGATATTTACCGGTCAAGTAACCAACAACAGCACCCATTACAACCAATGTGCCAGCCATGGAAACTGCACTAAAGTTGAGCGATGACTGAAGCGTGATGAGCCCTGCGCCTGTCAGCCCCATACTCAGACCAGCCAGTAGAAAATAGTTTCCACTAACGCTCTCAAATACTGCTTCGCCTAGCGTTATTTTCATCCCCTCACCCCGCGCTTACTATCCAATGAACAGAGCTGTCCGTTTTATTCATCACACTTCTTCTGCCATCTGAGTACCCAATGCACTCTTTCTGGACGATGATCAGACCCGATTTTTCCGATCAATCTAAATCGATGTGACCTTGAGTAATTTCCGATGCTTTTGGTTATCGGCGCTACCAGGTCGCCCCGAATAAGACTAAAGATGTATTTTTATGGATATTTTGATGACGCATCGTACGCGTCTGTCCTACTTCAAAAGTAAGATCTGTTTGTCAGAACATTTTCCGGGAAATATCAGTAACAGTATGAAAAACTAAGGATTTCTAATGTAGGAAAGTAGCGCGTAAAACTCGCTTATTTGATTAAGCCCTGCTTGATGACGTAGTGAGTGAGTTCTGCATTATGGCGCATCTTCATCTTTTTTAAGATCCGCGCGCGGTAGGTACTGACAGTTTTGACGCTCAATGAAAACTCAAGTGCGATATCTGACACTGAGTTTCCTGAAGCGATGCTACAGAGCACTTCAAATTCGCGGTTTGATAACTCCTCATGGGGCGGTTTATCGGACGACTCATCCAGTGAAAAGGCGATCTTCTCTGCGAGCGATGAACTGACATAACGACCACCCGCCAGTAGCTTGCCAACTGCGACCCCGAGATCCTCCGGCGCACCCGACTTACACAGGTACCCCTGCGCTCCCGCACGCAGTGCCCGCACGGCGTAGACATCCTCCGAGTATGCGCTAAGAATCAGCACCGGTATGTCCTCTTTTTTTGCTCTGAGTTTTTTTAGCACCTCTAAGCCACTGTAATCTGGCAAATCAATTTCGAGCACCACCAGATCATACTTATCCTGGGCCAGCATCGACAGCGCTACGGTTCCATCCTGTGCGCTCATCACATGATAATTCTCACAAAAGCTGCTAATTAACTTTTTAATGCCCTCCTGAACTATCTGCTGATCATCGACAATCAAAATCCGGACAGGTGAAAGACTACAAACACTCAACTTAACCTCCTGTTAAAGTTGGGGTTTAACATCAACGCTTGAGCCGATAAATAGCATGGACCCCGACACTCATGACAACCTAATCGGCCGTTCTAATAATTTAATAAGGTAGTCAAGTCGCTAATAACCAAACATTAATATAGTTAAATTAATAGCTGGAGCCTCATGATGAGGTGACTCTGATGCTCACTCACAACCCGCTTTAGCGGTAAAAACTGAGCCATCGTATGGTCTGTTGCCCCGCGCCTGATTGTGCAGTCAGCTTAGACCACAACTGAACGGTTAAAGCCAACATGTTCAACGACCGCACCGCGCTAGTCCGCAATAAAACCGCGGCTAGCGCCCCTGCGCATTTGTCATTTCACCTACAAAATAGCACTAAATATATCGCGTGGCATGGCCGATATATTGATGTACATAAAGTAAACAATTTCAAGCAGTTTGGCCGCTTTCTCAGGGAGATAGAGAGGATTTTCTGTTCATAAAACTGCTTCACCGGCAAAGAATGTAATGGCATTTATTAACCTAAACAAGGCGCTACCCTACATGCGTGCCCTCACAGGCTGCCTGATGCTATTTGCCGCCTCTCAATCAGCAGTCGCCTTTAATTTTACTGTCAATGATCTATCTGATGCCGTTGACAGCACGCCCGGCGATGGCATCTGTGAAGCAACACCGGCCGCTGGCGACTGCACACTCCGCGCTGCGATTCAGGAGAGCAATGCTTGGCCAGGGAGAGATTCGATTCACATCCCCGCCTCCACCCACACATTATCCCTCACCGGCGACGATAACAACGCCGCGGCCGGCGACCTTGATATTACTGAGGCGCTCTCAATACATGGCGCAAGCGAGACTTTATCCATCATCGATGCCAACAACATTGATCGCGCCATCGATATTCACGGTGTGGATGTCCAGATTGAAAATTTGACTATACAGAACGGCAGTACTGTCGGTACTGAAGGCGGTGGCATTCGCAGTGTTCTGGGTAAGCTCACCATCAGGAATGCAACCATTGATAGCAATGAAACTACTGGCTTTGGCTATGGCGGCGGCGGTATCTACAGTGCCGG
>DRLG01000051.1 GCA_011053135.1 Chromatiales bacterium | reverse complement strand
GGGATATGGATGCGGATCACGTTGAGGCGGTGGTAGAGATCTTCGCGGAATAGCCCGTCACTGACACGCTGTTCAAGATTCTGGTGGGTCGCGGCAATGATGCGCACATCGCTCCTGATCGATGCATGCCCGCCGACGCGATAGAACTCACCATCCGAAAGCACACGCAGCAGGCGTGTCTGGAGTTCAACCGGCATGTCGCCAATCTCATCAAGGAACAGCGTGCCGCCACTGGCCTGTTCAAAGCGCCCGGCACGCAGGCTCTGCGCGCCGGTGAAGGCGCCCCGTTCATGGCCAAATAGCTCTGATTCAAGCAGTTCTTTGGGAATAGCTGCGGTGTTGATCGCAATGAACGGGCCGTTAGCGCGAGGGCTGTGGCGATGGAGCGCCTGCGCAACCAGCTCTTTGCCGGTGCCCGATTGGCCGGTGATGAGCACCGTCATGTTTGAGCGCGAGAGACGCCCGATAGCGCGAAAGACCTCCTGCATGGCTGGCGCTTCGCCGACGATCTCGGTCACCGCTGGCATTTCCGTTCTGGCGCTGCTGTTGCTGCTCGTGCGACGGCTCTGTTTGATGGCGCGTTTGACGAGTTCAGTCGCTTCGCTGATATCAAACGGTTTCGGCAGGTACTCGAATGCGCCACCTTCATAGGCGGCGACGGCGCTATCGAGATCGGAATGGCCGGTCATGATGATCGTAGGGAGCGTTGGGTAGTTGCTTATTATCGATTCAAGCAGCGCCAGTCCATCCATGCCGGGCATACGGATGTCGGTGATGATAGCATCCGGCTGGCCGCTGGCGAGTTTTTCAAGAACCCCCGCGGCGCTGTTAAAGCAGGTGATCTCCATGCCGGCTTTGGTTAACGCCTTTTCGAGCACCCAGCGGATGGAGTGGTCATCATCGATGACCCAGATATGTTCCTTACTACTCATGCGTTGTCTCCAGAGGAAGTAACAGGGTGAAGACCGTTTCACCCGTTTGGCTTGTGCATTCAATCAGGCCGCCGTGCTGGTTGACCAGTGATTGTGAGATGGAAAGTCCGAGGCCGGTGCCGTCGGCACGACCAGTGACCATCGGATAAAATAGTTCGTCCCGCAGGGCTGGCGGAATACCCGGCCCGTTATCGATAATATCGATGCGCACCACGAGTTTGTGGCGCTGATTGCCGATCGTAAACTGTCGCTGGGTGCGGGTTCGCAGGGTGATTGTGCCGTGGCCATCCAGTGCCTGCATCGCATTGCGCACAATGTTGAGCACAGCCTGGATCAACTGTTCAGGGTCGGCATATAGTTCGGGAATGCTGGGGTCGTAGTTGCGCACAATCTGAATGCCTTCTGGCGATTCCGCCTGCGACAGAGCGTAGACACGCTCCAGCACCTCATGGATATTGATCTCCTTTTTATGCGGCAGCGTGTTGGGGCCAAGCATGCGGCGCAGCAGGTTTTGCAGCCGATCCGCTTCACCAATGATAACGTTGGTGTATTCGCGCAGCGCCTCATTTTCGAGTTCCTGTTCTAGCAGTTGTGCTGCACCTCTCAATCCCCCCAGTGGGTTGTTGATCTCATGGGCGATACCGCGCAGCAGGGTGCGACTTGTGTGGTATTGCGCGAGTAGCTGTTCCTCGCGTGCGATGCGCAGGTGGCGGTCACGTTGAAAGAGTTCGACCAGCAGCTCGACGCTCTGATTCTCATCACGAATAGGGGTGATGGTGCAGTCCACCACAATGGTGTGCATATGGCCCAGGTGAAGTTGCACCTCACGTTCGGTGCGTGGTTGTTCAGCGTCGAGCGCCTTTTTCAGGGTGGCGATGAAGGCGTCGTCGGCCGGGATGAGTTCATGCACATGATTGCCGATCGCCTGTTTAGCGCTGACGGCCAGCATCACTTCGCCGGCAGGGTTGAGTTGCTGCAGGCGAAGTGCCTTATCAAACAGCAATATTGCCGTGCTGAGGTTCTCCAGAATGTATTGCCCACTTGCCATAAGTTTTAGTTCGAAATGAGTTAGTAGCTACACCTTAGCAAGAACTACTCCAGCTTTGATGCGCGCAGTGGATTGATTTCTGAAAGAAGAGTGTTGTGTGAAATTCGATATAAAACAATGGGTTATGTTTTTTATCGCGCGTGCATCAGGGGGCTCTCAACTCAGTTGCAGCCGCACATGTTAATTGCGCCCTAAATTAAGATAATAATAGCACTAATTTGGTGCGCCGGGTTTCGGGTGGAGTATGGAGGTGCGGTGGAGATGGAAGATGCTTTCATCACTGGTGATCAGTTCAGCACCCTCTTTATCGACAATGGAGACGCGCAGGGTGTGGCTGCCCCGGTCAACATTGGGAAGAAGCAGCTGTGCGGCGGTGGTGGTGGCGACAACAGTGCCGTCGAGCTTGACGCTGATCTGGTGTCCCTCTCTACTCAATAAGGGTGGTTCGCTTGAGAAGACCACGGTGATGTTGCCAGTGTTATCGAAAATCGATTCATCGTTAGCGGGTTGAGTAATGCGTAGGCTGCTGTAGGTGGGCGCAGGTTTGGCCTCGGTGTCAGCCTTTTTATCGCTGGCTTTAGTGGTAATGGGAGGGGCGGAGAATGTTTGTGTTGGGGTGAGAGTGATCTTTTCAGCATCGGGATGTGGTGGCTGATCTGAGAAGATGACCGAGCCGTCGGGCATCGTCCATTTATATGCCGCGCTGACAGGCATTGAGAAGAGAAGGGCGAGTATTAGTAGTTGTTTAAAGTGCATTGTTCGCTCCCGGTCTGTTTTGACTCGCTGAGATTATGGCATGTTCACCTGGGTGACGCGCAAAAAAAAGCCCTCTTGAAGAGGGCTTTTCATACATCTCAGGAAGCTTTTCAGCCCTGTGGGCCTTTATCGCTACCTTAGAGGCTGTAGTACATGTCGTACTCTGCAGGATGGGTGGTCATCCGTAGGGTGGTGACCTCTTCCATCTTGAGGTCGATGTAGCCATCGATCATGCTGTCAGTGAAAACGTCACCCGCTGTCAGGAAGGCGCGATCACTGTCGAGTGCATCCAGAGACATCTCCAGTGAAGAGCTCACGGTAGCGATCTGCTTCTCTTCCTCTGCTGGCAGGTCATACAGATCCTTGTCCATCGCTTCGCCTGGATCGATCTTGTTTTTAATACCGTCAAG
>DRLG01000050.1 GCA_011053135.1 Chromatiales bacterium | reverse complement strand
CTGGCGAACCTTTCGCTGATCTCATCACTTAAGTCGCAACTCGCCGCCCCTTTAACGACTGAGATCAGCAACAGCGTCAAAAAACTCCTGGATAATATCATTCCTGCTGAAAAGGCTGGTGACCCAAAGGAGCTGCGCCGCGCCATTGCTGATGCCGGCCTGCTGCTGGAAAAGAAGCTCGCCACTCTGCCTCAGAACAGTGACAGAGGCACAAAACAGAACACGTTACCCAACTCATCCCCACCGGCCAATTACACACAACCCGCCCCTCTCTCGCGGGATTTTAAAGCAAACCTGCTGCAATTGCTGGAGGTGCTGCGCCAGGCACCACCGCGCCAGGAGGGGACAGCAAAGATCCCGCTACCGCTTCAGCCAGCCGAAACAAAGCTCTCCCCAGCCTCTCTTGAAAATACCAACCAGCCGCGACTCACCACACAATCTGCCAAAGAGAGTCTGATTCGCCTGCTAACAGCCCCACCCTCCTCTATTCAAAATGAAGAGGGGAAAAATTCTGCGCTACCGTCAAGGCTGACAGAGTTTAGCGCCCTTCTCGGGCGCCTGCCGATTCCTTTCTTCCGTCACCTGCCACTCCAGCCACAAAAGACACAACTGCCCACACTGGCCCTGCTACAACACCGTGATCAGCTCATCGCGGAACTGATTCGACAGGTTGAAAGCACTATTGCGAGGGTGCAGCTGAGCCAGCTCGCCTCATCACCACAGGAGGGGAACACCCCACCTTCATGGACTTTTGAACTCCCCCTCCGCAATGGTGAAAACATCGACGTTGTGCAGTTGCGTATCGAACAGGAAACATCGCAGGACGATGATGATGAGAAAGAGGCTCGTTGGCGTGTCACCTTGACTTTAGACTTGCCGAACATTGGTACACTCTATGCTGATATCACCGTGTTTGGAGAACACGCCACCACTACACTCTGGGCTGAAAAACCTGAAACTGCTCAATTAATCGATGATAATCTAATGCTGCTACGCGACGCCCTTGAAGAGCAGGGTATCCAGGCGGGTGAGATCAGGTGTCAACACGGCACACCGCCTACACCACCTCGTCAACAACGACATACCGTGCTGGTGGATACTCGAGTATGAAGCGCGAAGATATAGAGCAGATCACCACCGTCGCCCTGGTATACGATGGTGAAAACGCCCCAACAGTAACCGCAAAAGGTAGCGGCCATGTTGCAGAGGAGATCCTGAGGATTGCCAATGAAAATAACATCCCGCTTCATGAGGACGCCGAGCTCGTACAGCTGCTCTCACAACTCTCACTTGGCGATGAGATTCCCCGCGCACTTTATGTGACAATTGCACAGGTGATCGCCTTCGCCTATATCATTTCGGGAAAGCGAACCGGATAAAAAGAACTTTTACAGGGATCACCTTCCAGAGAGCTGCTGCCCTGCAATAATTTTAGGTAATTACTAAAAAAAACATCCTCTTGTGCCGCTAGTATTGATGGGGTAGCGCGCGTTTTATATCAATGCGTGCTTGAGTAGATGATGAGTTACTTAAACGATTAAAAAGAACAGCCATGGGCGATCAAACTTCTACACCGGCATCGCAATTACCCGCCAGCGAAGAGAATAGCGCCGCTGATTTCAGCCAGGAAATAAACCCGACCGATGGCTTACATGCCATGCGTATTGTGATTGTCAATGAAAACAGTAATAGCGCTCTGTTTATCGAAGCCCTTTTACACCGCAATGGCTTTAGAAATACAACCATCACCGCAACCGGCCAGGCACTCTTTTCAGTGTTAAAAAAATCAACACAACAACCTGCTCAGGTTGATCTTATTCTTATCAGCAGCACACTGCCAGATATAGAATGGCAACAGGCAAGTAGAGAGATTAGCACCAGCAAAGCGTGGCAGGAGATCCCTGTTATCCTGATTGCAACCGATCCTGAATGGTTTGAAGCGAACGCAAAGCAGGCCTTCAACTGTGGCATTACCGATGTTATCTACACCCCTCTCCGTCCCGCTCATTTCTCACCACGTATCTACTCTGCTCTACTGCTTAAAAAAGAGCGCACAATCAAAAAAATCAATGCGCGTGAACTAGAGACTGAGCTGGCTGAACGAAAAGTCATTGATGCTCGCCTTCAATATCTTGTCAATCACGACGACTTAACGGGACTATATAGCCGTCGACGACTGGTCAAAGCGCTAGAAAATGCGCTCTCCCAGGGGCGCCGGAGAGGCCAGCCTGTGGCACTGCTACATATCGACCTCGACCAGTTTAAGGTGATCAATGATCTTGAGGGGCATCAGGCGGGCGACCAGCTCCTGGTCAATATCGCGAATATGCTACGTAAATTCATTAACAAAGATAAAGTTATCGCCCGCATCAGCGCTGATGAATACACCATTCTCATACAGAACTCGACACAGGTGAGAACGCTTGAATTTGCAGAAATGATCCGTCACGCAATGAAAATGTTCTCATTTGAGATCGAAGATAGGGTCTATAGCATAGGGATGAGCATCGGCATCGCTCTGGTTAGCGCAGATGATGACATTAGTGCCAGCGAGGTGCTGGCGAGAGCAGACCAGGCCTGTTTTATAGCCAAGAAACATGGCCGCAATATGATTCACCTTTACGATGAGCAGGATCAGGAGGTAAATCTCCAGCGCGATGAGGCGCAGTGGACACCTAAAATCAGGAATGCGCTGACTCACAATCGATTCTGCCTGATGTTCCAGCCCGTCATTAATCTTAAATCGAACCAGATTGAACATTATGAAGCGCTCATCCGCATGCGCGATGAGCACAATGAGCTAATCTCACCCGGCATATTTATCCCGGTAGCTGAGCGGGTCGGGATGATACATGAGATCGACAACTGGGTGATCACACAGGCGATCGGTGCGCTCCAGCAGCTACCTGAAGATAAGTCTCATGTATCACTCAATATCAACCTCTCAAGCCACGCCTTTCATGACCCTGGCCTGTTGCAGCGAATTAAAGATTCGCTTCATCAATCTGGTGTTGATGCCAGACGTATTACTTTTGAGATCACAGAGACGGCTGCCATCGCCAATTATGAACAGACACGCGCAATGATTATCAAGCTGCGCGAGCTGGGATGTGGTTTTGCATTAGATGATTTTGGTGTCGGCTTTAACTCATTCAGCTATTTAAAACAGTTCCCTGTTGATTATCTCAAGATCGATGGGAGTTTTATTACTAATCTGGTAAATGACCCCATAGACCAGACACTGGTGAAGTCAATGGTAGAGATCTCGAAAACGCTTGGAAAAAAGACTGTTGCGGAGTTTGTTGAGAGTGAAGAGGTGCTGGAGATGATCAAGTCTTACGGCATCGATCACGCCCAGGGCTACTACATCGGGAAACCGGGTTCTGAATTTGAAGGGGTTGAATCGGTTAGCTTCTGCCCGCTAGCCCCCAACAATGCGTAACGTGCTATCTGTGTCGTTACCGGATTGAGCGCGGTGCAGTAGCAGTAACAGCTCTGCTTCTGCTCGAACCAGGCCACAGGCAGAGACCACCTCTTCCACTGTCGCCCCCTGGCGAACCATGCGCGTTGCCTGTTCCAGCGCACGCTCAGAAGGGTCACGTAAATCAAGTTGGTCCTGACGCTCCAGCACACGTTTTATCTTCTGATCAAGCTTATTAAGATGACTGCCAACACCTGCGGCACCCGCGCATAGCGCACTTACATCATTACTCAATAACTTAAGCTTCTGCTCATAGGAGTGGCTGCTCTTTCGCTGTTGAGCGACGAGCTTTATTACTACAAGTAGCAGGACAATGTTGATACTGACCAGTAGCACCATATAATATTCGCTATACTCCATCACTCACCACCTCATGTATCATTATTAATGTGCTAACTCGGCCAACTACTCTCATCACGACTAAAACTCCGCAACCTCCTGCCACTCATCATTGGATAACAGTTTATTGACATCCACCAGAATCAACAGATTCCCTTCATTACTGTAAACGCCCTGAATATATTTTGAGCTCTCATCGTTACCAACGTTGGGCGCAGTTTCAATCTCTGATGATCGCAGATAGACCACCTCGGCCACGCTATCAACCAGTATCCCCAGCACATTACCTTTGGACTCGACAATCACCACACGTGAGGCGTCATCCGTCTCATACACCGGCAGGCCAAAGCGCATGCGGGTATCAAGCACCGTCACCACATTGCCACGTAGATTAATAATTCCGAGTATGTAGGCTGGCGCACCAGGGACTGGGGTAATCTCACTGACACGCAGCACCTCCTGCACCTGCATCACATTAATACCATAGGCCTCACCTTCAAGTTTAAAAGTGACCCACTGAAGGACTTCATCCTGAGGGTTGACTGCCTTTTGATTCATACCTACGCTCCCTTCAAATATACAGGTAGATGATCTATCGTTAACAAGTGTCAACTAATAGACACCAGGTTGATTATTGCTTATAACATGCATAAGACGTACCAGATCTTCTGGTATCTCATCTCATCCTTGACCCTGCTCTTCATTCAGGATCATTAGCAGCGCATCAATGTCTAACAGTGCACACATCTTTGCCACTACAATGCCGCGATACCATGGCCGTTTTGTTGTTCCACTCCGCCAGCGGACATCGGTCGGTACCACCGTTTCAACTTCATCCACATGGCGACAGGCGATTCCGATACGCCCCCCTTCAATTAAGATAATCCGGTTGGGCGGTAGCAGTTCACCACCTGCTGGAGAGAGGGGCTCCCCACTCAACTCTGCCACAAGATGCTCAAAATTGATCACCCTGACTGTCTGACCCCGATGGAGTATCACACCCAAATAGCGTGCTGTATTGCCCGGCATCACTTTAATCTCATCACACTCGGTTAATATGCCACCCAGTTTTTCTAACGGTGCGGCTAATGTGGTCTCACCCACATTAAAAAACAACGCCTTAAATGGATGCTTTCCCCATAAAGGGGTGTCATCAGGTACGCGAGTAGCATCAACAGCCGCCGATTGCTGAGAAATATCGGTTGCGGTATCACTAACATCAGCAACCCTCTGCTCTACTACCACTTCGGCAATATCTTCGGTGCTGGTTTGCAGTTCTGCGACTGGTTCATCAAACGTCGTCTCAGGGATCTCCATCAACAACGAATCGAGGTATTGGGTAAGCGCCTTCTCCTGTGTTGCGAGGCCTCTCTCTTTTTTACCGTTCATCCTGCCGCCTTGAAATCTAACTTATCCTGCATCAAAACCGCTTTAAGTAGTTCGGCATACGCGACTGAGCCACGGGAACGAGGCGCTACAGATGAAATCGGGCGACCTGCACGGCTTGCTTCTCGGAACTGCGTATCGACAGGAATAACTTCATGCCAGAGCCCCTCAGGATAACGCTCTCTCATATTATCCAGCGCCTGCCCAGAAGCTCGGGT
>DRLG01000049.1 GCA_011053135.1 Chromatiales bacterium | reverse complement strand
TTCCCGATGACGAGCTTGCAAAAAACGAAGAGCATTTACTTTCCCCATTTAATAATAATGATAGTGGCGAATTTGAGAAGATGATGGAAGCGATGGGGATTGTGCAGGAAGAGGAGCACGGCCCACAGATAGATGACAGATTCACGGTGCAGGTTGCCGCACTGGAAGTGGGAGAGTGGGTTGAGCTGCAGGATGAAAAAGGGGAGAAGCGGCGTACTAAATTGGCCTGGAAAGGGGATGAATTTACCCACTACGCTTTTGTGAACTGGCGTTACCAGGTGGTTGCAGAAAAATCTTATTACGGACTGGCTGAGGAATTCCGCCAGGGAAACGCCAGGGTTATTGAGGAACTGCCACTATTTGATCGGGCATTTGATAGTGTATTTACAAAAATTATGCAGCTAGCTAGCTAGAGGAATGATAATAATGAAGCAAGGTTTGGGGTGGCTGCTGGCCGCCATTTTTATGGTAACACTGGCGAGTTGCGGTGCAGATGGTCAGCAGGATTCAGGCTGGCTTTTAGGGAAATGGGAGCTGGCCTATAACCCTGAGAATGATGACGATGATGCACTGATCTTTGACTCAGATGACACGGTCACTGTACTTGCAGAAAAAGGCGGGAAAATGCAGGGGACTTACCAGTATGTTGGGAACCAGGTGAGAATAGCGCTGCCGACATCCCGACAGACCATTAATGTTGAATTTGAAGTATCATCAGACCATAGCAAACTGATTTATAAATCAGGTGCTTATTATATGAAGCAGTAGCGGCATGGAACTGGAAACAGATATGCACGGTATATCTGCTGACTGATCAGGGCGACAGAGCGCCTGATATTAATCTGGAGGAAGTATGGCTGAAACAGTGGACGAGATCACAATAGATTACTCGGAAGATGGAATCGATCTGGTAAAACAGCTCGACAAACAGGTGCTAACAAAAGGGGCCTGGTCAACAATCATCTTTAAGTATCAGGACTGGGATAAGCGCAAAGAGGAGTATAGCCAGACACGATACACGATTCGCCGTTACCAGAAGCGCAATGGTGAATATATGCAGAAGTCCAAATTTAATATCTCCAGTAAAGAGCAGGCGGGGAAGATTATTGAAGCTCTGCAGAAGTGGACAGCTGAAGAAGATTAATCCACTTTTTACTCATTCAACATCATAAAATAGCAGATAAGCGTTAGAAGACTATAGAAATCCTGACGCTTACCGACATTACTTAAGGTTGCGTCTTAAAATAGATCAGTTTTGCATTGTGGGTGGAAAATGGACGGGAGTTCCAACAAGAAATCATTGGATGAGCTATGGGAGAGTTCTTACCTTGCGGGTGGAAATGCCGCTTATCTGGAACAGCTTTACGAAAACTTCCTGGAAGAGCCCAGCTCAGTCACTGATACCTGGCGGGAGCGCTTTGAGACACTTCCGAATGTTAACGGCACAGCGAAAGATCTATCGCACACAGCGATCAAGGACTCTTTTCGTCAGTTAGCCAGACAGAGGCAGACCCGAGTAGCCGCCGTATCGCCATCAACCGCGGGTTCTGCGCAGAGCGAAAAGCAGGCGCAGATCCTTCAGTTTATCGATTCATACCGTTTTCTTGGCCACCTTCAGGCAACGCTTGATCCGCTTGGTATGACCGAGCGGCCGGAAGTTGCTGAGCTTCGTCTCGCGCATTACGGCCTTTCCGAACAGGATCTTGATACCACTTTCCAGACCGGTTCACTGATGGTTGATGGGAGGCAGAGCGCAGCGCTCAAAGATATTGTTGAGCAGCTTAAACGGCTCTACTGCGGCAACATCGGGGTCGAATATATGCATATTGCAGATGCAGATGAACGCCACTGGATTATGCAGCGAGTCGAGGCGGGTTATGGTCCTGGTACTTTCTCGGATGAAGCAAAAAAACAGCTACTCGACCGTATTACCGCCGCGGAAGGGCTGGAGCGCTACCTTCATACCAAATATACCGGGCAGAAACGCTTTTCGCTGGAAGGGGCTGAGTCCCTGATCCCAATGTTGGACAAGATTGTAAAACGGGGTGGTAGCCACGGCGTCAAAGAGATCATCGTCGGCATGGCGCACCGTGGCCGGTTGAATGTGCTGATCAATATCATGGGCAAAAATCCGGCGGACCTCTTTTTAGAGTTTGAAGGCAAGGCGAAGAATAATAGTGAAGGCACGGGCGATGTAAAATATCACCTCGGTTTCTCATCCAACATTAATACCCCCGGTGGGCCGGTCCATATGGCGCTGGCCTTTAATCCATCGCATCTGGAAATTGTAGGGCCGGTGGTTGAAGGCTCTGTGCGCGCCCGCCAGGCGGGGCGTAACGATAACAAAGGTGACCAGGTGGTACCGGTCGTGATCCATGGTGATGCAGCATTTGCAGGCCAGGGGGTTGTGATGGAGACCTTCAACATGTCTCAGTCACGTGGCTACGCCACCAAAGGGACGATTCATATCGTCATCAATAATCAGATTGGCTTTACTACCAGTAATCAAAAAGATTCACGCTCAACATTGTACTGCACCGATGTGGCAAAGATGGTCAACGCCCCTATCCTGCATGTGAATGGAGATGACCCTGAAGCGGTGCTTTTTGTCACCCAGATAGCGTTAGACTACCGCATGGCCTTTCATAAAGATGTGGTGATCGATCTGGTCTGTTATCGCCGCAATGGCCATAGTGAGGCGGATGAGCCTTCCGCAACCCAGCCGCTGATGTATCAACGCATCAAAGCGATGAAAACAACGCGGGCGCTCTATGCCGAGGCGCTTGTCCGCGAAGGGGTCGTTGATGAGGAAGAAGCCGCCGCATTTATGAGTCGATTTCGTGATGCACTCGATGCCGGTGATGGCGTCGTACCGGAATATATTCGTGACGAAGAGGTTAAAAACCCCTACACCTTTGACTGGCAGCCCTATCTGAATGGCAACATCACACTGCCGGTTGATACCCGAATTGAACTGGTGAAATTACGTGAATATGCGGAGAAGATGCATCAGTTACCTGATGGTTTTGTGCTTCATAAAAATGTGAACAAGATCTTTGAGAGCCGCCATAAAATGGCAGCCGGTGCGTTGCCGGTTGACTGGGGCTTTGCTGAAAACATGGCCTATGCCACATTACTGAAAGATGGTTTTAGTGTACGGCTCTCAGGGCAGGATTGTGGGCGCGGTACTTTTTTTCACCGCCATGCGGTGCTCTATAACCAGCAAAATGGTGAGACTCACGTGCCGCTACGTCATCTGACTGAAGAGAGCGATGTGAAGCCGGTCAACTTTCTGGTGATCAATTCGCTTCTGTCAGAAGAGGCGGTGCTGGCATTTGAGTACGGCTACTCCACCACAGACCCCAACACCCTGACGATCTGGGAGGCGCAGTTTGGTGATTTTGCCAATAATGCACAGGTTGTAATCGACCAGTTTATTAGTGCGGGCGAACAGAAATGGGGGCGGTTGAGTGGGCTGGTGATGTTGTTACCTCACGGTTACGAAGGGCAGGGGCCGGAGCACTCCTCGGCGCGTCTGGAGCGCTACATGCAACTCTGCGCACAGCACAATATGCAGGTGTGTGCCCCGACGACCCCGGCCCAGATGTTTCACCTGTTACGCCGCCAGATGTTAATGAAATGCCGCAAACCGTTGATCGTCATGACACCCAAGAGTCTACTGCGACACCGGCGTGCGGTTAACTCGTTAGAAGATCTCTGTGATGGTCATTTCCAGACCGTGATCGCAGAGACAGAAGCGCTGGATGAGCGTAAAGTAAAACGGGTCGTTATCTGTAGTGGTAAAGTCTATTACGACATCTTTGAGCGGCGCCAGCAGGATGGGCGCGACGATGTGGCTGTGATTCGCATTGAGCAGCTATACCCTTTTCCCAAAGATGCGCTAAAAACAGAACTTGAACGCTATCCGAATGCGACGAAATTTATCTGGTGTCAGGAAGAGCCGATGAATCAGGGAGCGTGGTTCTCAAGTCAGCATCACATGAGAACCGTGCTAGGTAAAGCGTTCTATCTTGAATATGCCGGGCGCCCTTTTTCGGCAGCGCCGGCGGTGGGCTATATGCCACTCCATATTAAACAGTTGCAGGATCTGCTCGACGATGCACTGGGCGAACCGCCAGCGGTATCAACATGACTAGATGCTGGAACAACTTTAAGCTACATCAACTTTAACTTTAAAAAGGAAGCGTGATGGCAATTGATGTAAAGGTACCTGGCTTTCCTGAATCGGTGGCCGATGGCTCAGTGATCGCCTGGCATAAACAGCCGGGAGATCAGGTTAAACGGGATGAAGTGCTGGCGGAGATCGAAACCGACAAGGTGGTGTTTGAAGTGCCGGCACCAGAAGATGGTGTGCTCACTGAGATTATCGAAAATGAAGGGGCGACCGTTCTATCTGAGCAGTTACTGGCTCGCATTGAAGCGGGCGCTGTAGCGGAAAAACCAGCGGCTACAGAAACGGCTCAGCCTGCAGCAACTGAGAGTGGTGATAAAAGTGCAGAGAGCGATATTGCCATCGCCCCCGCTGCACGCAAATTGATGGCTGAAAAGGGTATCGATCCCGCCCAGGTAACGGGCAGTGGCAAAGGTGGCCGAATCCTTAAAGAAGATGTGCTTAAGATGATTAACAGCACGCCAGCAGCCAGAGCGCCTGAGCCGGAGAGTGCTGCTCAGCCGGCAGCCGCTGCGCAGACGGTAACGGATAACGTTGATGGTCGCCCGGAAAAACGGGTGCCGATGAGTCGTCTACGCGCGCGCGTGGCAGAGCGCCTGGTTGAAGCGCAGCACAACGCTGCCATGCTAACCACCTTTAATGAAGTGAACATGAAGCCGGTGATGGAGCTACGTGCTCGCAATCGAGATCTGTTCGAAAAAACCCACGATGTTCGCCTCGGTTTTATGTCCTTTTTTGTCAAGGCAACGGTTGAAGCGTTAAAGCAGGTGCCTGGGGTCAACGCCTCGATTGAAGGCAATGATGTGATCTATCACGGCTTTTACGACATCGGCATTGCCGTCAGTTCGCCGCGCGGCCTGGTAGTACCGATTCTGCGTGATGCCGACCTGATGAGCATGGCCGAGATCGAAGCAAAGATCAGAGAGTATGCAGAAAAGGCGCAGAACAAATCGCTGGGAATAGAGGATATTACCGGCGGCACCTTTACCATCACCAATGGTGGTGTCTTTGGTTCGATGCTATCAACGCCGATTATCAACCCACCACAGAGTGGTATTCTCGGCATGCATAAGATTCAGGAACGGGCGATGGTGGAAAATGGCGAGGTGGTGGTGTTACCGATGATGTATCTTGCACATTCGTATGACCACCGTTTGATTGACGGCAGAGAGGCGGTGCAGTTTCTGGTGAAGATTAAGGAAATGCTTGAAGATCCTGCACGCATGTTACTAGAAGTTTAATCGCTTTTTATAACAGCTTAAATAAGGGAGAGGGCTGCTAAAAAATGTCTAAACAATACGATGTCGTTGTGATTGGTGCAGGCCCTGGAGGCTATGTCGCCGCTATTCGTTGCGCGCAACTGGGATTAAAGACCGCCTGTGTTGATAAATGGATCGGTGCCGACAACCGCCCTGCGCTTGGTGGAACCTGCCTGAACGTGGGTTGCATCCCCTCCAAGGCGTTGCTGGAATCATCTGCCCATTATGAAGATATCAGTCACTCCTTTGGTGAACACGGCATTACAGCGAGTGGTGTTGCACTCGATCTGGCGCAGATGATGGCGCGCAAAGATAAGGTGGTAAGTGACCTCACACAGGGAATCGCCGGGCTCTTTAAAGCCAATGGTGTTGAGTGGCATCAGGGGCGTGGTAAGCTGTTGCCAAAACAGCAGGTGGAGGTCACCGCGCATGACGGCAATCAGAGCGTGCTTGAGGCGATACACGTCATCCTCGCGCCGGGTTCCAGCTCCGTTGAGATCGCTGCGGCACCTTTAGCAGAAGGGGTGATTGTCGACTCATCCGGCGCATTAGCGTTTGATGAAGTTCCTAAGCGCTTAGGTGTGATTGGTGCCGGGGTGATCGGTCTGGAGCTGGGCAGTGTCTGGCGCCGCCTCGGT
>DRLG01000048.1 GCA_011053135.1 Chromatiales bacterium | reverse complement strand
TATGCTGCAGCTGCTCGCGACTATGCTCTATTTTATGTTGCTGGCGATGTTTCTGCTGCGTACGATCTTCTGCATTCCACTGATGCTATTTCATGAGCTGCCCTATGCCGAGGCAAAGGCACTGAGTCACCGCGCGATCATCATCAACTTCCAGACGATGTGTACCGCGCTGGTGCTATGGGCAATTTTGCTACTGGGTACAATGGCGGCAGCCAATATACTTGTATTTGTGCTCTTTCCGCTTTTGCCTGTCTATATCTTTGTCTGCTATCGCAGTATCTTTCTTGGGCAGGTAGAAAACAGCCCTGCCAGAGCGGTTAACGCTGAGCTTGCCGCATCCACCCCCGGGGATAGCTCTTTTTTAACGGGCCGTACCAGAGCGAACTTCTAGAGCATCAATGGATAAAAGAAACCCAACGGCATCCTGGTCACTGCGACCGAAACAATAAAGAGAAACACCACCAGCGCCGCCAGCCATGCAGCGGCACGACCAATATCTGTTCTGGCGAGACGAAGCGCCTCAATCCCAAGGCAGATATAAGCCACAAGCGCGAGCAATTTAGCGGTCAGCCACCCATCAGAAAAAGGGTATTGGCCAATCGATATAGTCAACGCGATGGCGGTGCCAAGCAAGACCGTATCATTGAGATGCGGGACTATTTTCACCCACTTCTGTTGCATCATTACGGAGCCCTTCATCACCCATAAACCGCGGATAAAAAAGAGCGTGAAACTAATCAGCGCCGTAAAAATATGAATGTTTTTTAACATCAGCAGATTCTCATCAACACCTATTTCGCTATCTTTTCATCCAGTATTTTTCTGAGCTGGCTCGCTGGAAGGTAGCCAGGCATCAACGTACCGTCAGAAAAAACCAGCGCAGGTGTACCGCTGACCCCAATTTGTCGCCCCAGCTCCATATGCTCCTTGACCGGATTATCACATTCACGCTTTTCAGGTTGCTGCTTATTTTTCGCCAGCGTCATCACTGCTTTCTGATCTTTAGCACACCAGACCGAGACAATCTTCTCATATGAGTGGCTGCCGACGCCGGCACGCGGAAATGCGAGATAACGAATCTCAATCCCTTCGTTCAGATAATCGGCCATCTCATTATGCAGTTTCTGGCAATAGAAACAGTCGACATCAGTAAAGACATCAACTACATGAACAGGCGCCCCCCCCTGTGGTTTAAAGCTGATCCGGGTATCAAGCGCAACGGTATCCATCAATTTAAGCCGGCCTTTGGTTCGCCGCGCTTCGGTGAGATTATTCTGCGTCGTCAAGTCCACCATATCGCCCTGAAACAGATAACGCCCATTCTCTGAAAGATAAAAAATATCCGAGCCGTAGACCACCTCATAAAACCCTTTATAGGGCGTCTCTTCGATCAAGTCGGGTGCTTGAGCTGGAATGATTCTGGAAAGTGTTTCTCGAACAGCACTATCATCCGCCAGCGCTGATATTGAAAAACTGCTCAACAGCGCCATTACCACTAACATACGTTTATTCATAATGTGTCCTACTGTTATCTGATATCTCAAAGCGTTTAATATCATAGCAAGAATTCAGGCTAAAATATCTCGCTACCCTCGAGGGTGGTGTATCGCATGCATCTCTTTAAGACGCTCGCGTGCGATATGGGTATAGATCTGCGTGGTAGAAAGGTCGCTATGGCCTAGCAACATCTGTAACACCCGCAGATCAGCGCCGTGATTGAGCAGGTGTGATGCAAAGGCGTGGCGCATCACATGTGGTGAGAGTGGCTTGGTAATCCCAACATGAAGTGCGTGGCGTTTAATCAGGTACCAGAAGGCCTGGCGTGTCATCGCGCCGCCTCGACGGGTAACAAATAGTGCGTTACTCTGCTGGCCATTCAGTAACCCCGGTCGCGCCACTGCCAGATACTGTTCGATCCACGTCAGCGCCTCTTCGCCCATCGGCACCAGCCGCTCTTTGCTACCCTTACCCATCACCCGCACCACACCCTGAGAGAGGCTGACCTGCGCCAGCTCCAGACCAACCAGTTCAGAAACACGCAGCCCGGTCGCATAAAGCATCTCAAGCATGGCTCGATCACGCAGCCCCAGCGGGGTCGTAACCTGTGGCGCGTTGAGTAGCCGTTCCACCTCATCTTCGGTCAAGCTCTTCGGCAGTGGCCTCCCCAGTCGGGGTGATTCGATCTGTGCGCTCGGATCTTCAGTTCGCACCCCTTCCCGCAGCAGGTATTGATAGAGGCGTCGCATACTCGAGAGCATGCGCGCACTCGATCGTGCATGCATCCCCTTCCTAACATCGTCAGCAAGGTAACCCAGCAGATCACTCCGAGCTGCGTTGGTTAACATGCATCCATTTTCCGCCAACCACAACGCCAGTTTTTGCAGATCCGATCGGTAAGCCGCCAGTGTATTTCTGCTCAGGCCGCGCTCCATCCAGAGGGCATCAAGAAAGCGGTCGATCAACGCGCTATCATGCTCGGAGAGCCGTTCAATTGCGGTAGCAGCATCACGCTCTTTCATGTTTCAGCAACCACTGTTTGAACGCTAACTCCGCACCATCACGACACCCATTAAAGCCACCGAGACCATTAGCCGCGACGATGCGATGACACGGCACCACAAGCGGCACCGGGTTGTGGCGGCAGGCACCGCCGACTGCGCGCGGTGCACTGTTTAGTGCCTGTGCCACATCACCATAACGGCGCGTCTCCCCCACCGGAATTGAGCACATAAACTGCCACACTCGCTGCTGAAATGGTGTCCCCTGCGGAGTGACGGGAAGAGAGAACTGCCACTGAGGATCTGTAAAATAGGCGCGCAGTTGACGCACAACCTCGCGCGACATTGCGCTTGATGGCAGCAACGGTCGCTGGCGCCTGGCCAGCAGTGCGATAGTCAACAGCGCATCCTCCGCTACAACAATGCCCAGTGAGATTGAGGCGATGGGGGTCTCGATCACAGCATCGTAATTTGGCTCATCTGTCGGCATCGCCCATCCACCTGTCGCTAATTCTAATCAGAATTGATTATGCGCCAAAGTCAGCACGGAGAGAACGAAAGCGTACTGCAATCCAGCCCATAAAAAAGCCAGCGGCGCTAGCCGCTGGCTTTTTTTTGTCAGCGCTGAAACCTCGTAATTGAGACGAGGAGAACGCCTCTATCTTTTAAGCTTCTCTTTAATACGGGCAGCCTTACCACGCAGATTGCGCAGGTAGTAGAGCTTGGCACGCCGGACATCGCCACGGCGGATCACAGTGATCTCCTGCACATTCGGGCTGTAGGTCTGAAAGACACGCTCTACACCTTCACCATAAGAGATTTTACGTACAGTAAAAGCTGAATTGAGGCCGCGGTTACGCTTGGCGATAACCACACCTGCAAAAGCCTGGAGACGCTCACGCTCACCCTCTTTCACGCGTACTTTTACTTCGATGGTGTCACCAGGTGCAAACGGTGGCACTTCACGGCCCATCTGTTCTTCTTCGATCTGTTTAATGATGTTGCTCACGTCTTACTCCTGCTATCACCAATGTGTGTTTAATTAATTTTGTTCTCTCTTTCATGCCGCTGAATAAATTCATCCAGCAACTGCTGCTGTTCATTATTCAGCTCAACGCCTGCCAGTAAATCAGGGCGCCTTAACCATGTTCTTCCCAACGCCTGCTGCTGTCGCCAGCGCGCTATCAACGGGTGGTTACCGCTACGCAGCACCTCCGGCACCGCCATCTCATCCACCACTTCAGGGCGGGTGTAGTGCGGGTGATCCAGCAATCCATCGACAAACGAATCCTGCTGCGCCGACTCTTCATGACCCAGCGCGTCGGGCAGGAGACGCGTTACCGCATCGATCACCACCATCGCCGCCAGCTCACCGCCACTCAACACATAATCACCGATTGAAATTTCTTCATCAATCTGTGATTCAAGCAGGCGCTCATCAATCCCTTCATAGCGCCCTGCTATCAGAATCAGATTCGGCATCTGCGACAGTTCAGTCGCCAGCTGCTGATCCAGTCGTCGTCCCTGAGGCGACATATAAATCACGCGACCCTCGTCACCACCCTGCTCACGCTGCACTTCACGCGCAGCCTTAATGGCATCACGCAGCGGTGGCATCATCATCACCATCCCGGGGCCACCGCCATAGGGGCGATCATCCACGGTATGATGTCGGTCAGTGGTAAAATCCCGCGGGTTGGTCACTGCCAGCTGCAGTAACCCCCGCGTAATCGCCCGACCGGTAATCCCATCCTGCGTCAACGCATCAAACATGTGCGGAAACAGCGAGACGACATCAATTCGCACCGCTAAAACTCCGGATCCCAGTCCACCTGCATCTCCCCTTTTTCAAGGTCGATATCGGTAATCACATCTCCGCGAACAAACGGGATCAAACGCTCTCGATCACCCTTCACCACCACCACATCATTGGCACCTGTATCAAAAAGGTGATCAACCTTACCCAACGGTACACCTTCAACAGTCGTCACCTGCAGACCGACCAGATCCGCCCAGTAGTACTCATCTTCAGCGGCCTGCGGCAGCTGGTCACGGCTAACTTTAATATCCAGCCCTATCAGCGATCTCACCCTGTCTCGATCATCAAACCCTTCGAGATGCGCAACGATCCCCTTTCCCTGCGGACGACCGGCAACCACTTTCATGGTTCGCCATCCACCATCCTCAGAACCCACTTGCCACGGCAGGTACTCAAGGATGTTTTCCCGTGGCTGTGTATAAGAGTAGACCTTTACCCAGCCACGTACGCCATAAATGCCTGAAATACGGCCGACCAAAATCGCTGATCGATCACTCATCCCAGACATTTCCTAATAAATCAGGCAGCTTCCTGTGATTTAACCAGCTTTGCAACACGATCTGACGGCTGGGCACCCTGAGAAACCCAGTAGTTCAGTCTGTCGTTATCGAGCCTCAATTTCTCTTCGTTTCCCTGGGCAACCGGATTAAAAAATCCAAGGCGCTCAATAAAACGACCGTCGCGGGCTCTGCGGCTGTCCGCTACCACGATGTGGTAGAAAGGACGCTTCTTGGCGCCACCACGTGCTAAACGTATCGTTACCATGAGTAACTTGTTTCCTCTTGTTCTGTCTCAAATATGCCTCCAAGCGTTTACTTGAGGGCGGAAAAGCACGACATTTTACGTGAAAGCAGGCACTTAGGAAAGTCTATTTTCACCGCGCGCCGATTTTACCAGGGAACCACCCGGGATTAACAGACAAACAGTTGATGAAGTGACAGGAAAAGCAAGCCAACCCATTGATTTTATTAAAAGGGCATCTGTCCTTTCAGACCACGCATCATCTTGCCCATGCCGCCCTTTGACATCTTCTTCATCATCTTCTGCATCTGGGTAAACTGCTTTAGCATACGGTTGAGCTCCTGCACCTGCACTCCCGAACCCGCCGCGATGCGACGCTTGCGAGAAGCCTTGATGATCTCGGGGTGACTGCGCTCATGCGGCGTCATCGAATTGATCATCGCTTCGATACGATCAAACTGCTTGTCATTGAGCTCTCCTTTGGCCTCTGGTGAGATATTCGAAAGCCCCGGAATTTTATCCATCATCCCCGCGATCCCCCCCATCCCTTTCATCTGCTGCAACTGGTCTCGATAATCTGCCAGATCGAAACCCTTGCCCTTTTTCATTTTATTGGCAAGCTTCTGCGCCTTGTCGCGGTCGATTTTACCTTCGGCCTCTTCAACCAGCGTCAGCACATCCCCCATCCCCAGGATCCGAGAAGCGACCCGGTCTGGGTGAAACAGCTCTAACGCTTCGTTTTTCTCGCCCACACCAAGAAATTTGATCGGTTTGCCTGTGATCTGGCGAATCGAGAGCGCGGCACCACCACGCGCATCACCATCAGTTTTAGTCAGCACTACGCCTGTCAACGGCAGCGCATCATTAAAGGCTCTAGCGGTGTTGGCAGCATCCTGGCCGGTCATGCTATCAACCACAAACAGGGTCTCGATTGGCTCAGCCACTGCGTGGATCTCTTTGATCTCGCCCATCATCTCGTGGTCGACATGCAGACGTCCTGCGGTGTCGATGATCACCACATCAATGTGCTGTTTTTTCGCATGTTTGATCGCCGCTCTGGCGATCTTGACCGGCTTTTGTGAGGGATCACTCGGAAAGAACTCCGCCTCAACTTCAGTCGCCAGCGCCTTCAGCTGTTCAATCGCGGCGGGACGATAGACATCAGCACTCACCACCAGCACTCTCTTTTTCTGCTTCTGCTTTAAAAAGCGGGCTAGTTTCGCAACCGTCGTGGTTTTACCCGCGCCTTGCAGGCCAGCCATCAAAATCACTGCGGGCGGCTGTGTGCTGAGATTAAGCTGCTCACACGCCTCACCCATGGTGACCGTCAACTCATCGCTGACAACTTTTATAAACGCCTGCCCAGGGGTCAGGCTCAGCAGCACCTCTTTACCCACCGCGCGCGCTTTGACCCGCGCGATAAACTCGCGCACCACCGGCAGGGCGACATCGGCCTCCAGCAGCGCCATGCGTACGTCACGCAGCGCGTCTTTGATATTATCTTCGGTTAATCTACCCTGACCACGGACATTTTTAAGGGTACGACCCAGGCGCTCACTTAAGCCATCAAACATCGAAAACTCTCTAAATTGATTGGTTTCTATTTCAGTCGCTCAATGATACACGTTTCACCGACCATAGATAAGCGGGCTTGAGGCCGGAGGCGGCCTCGGGCGGGATCAATTTAAAACTCAAACACCTGATTGCCAAGCAGCCGTTTCAGATGTCGTTCTGGCATTAACTGCTGGCATTCATCAAAAATGCGCTGCTCTTCGCCCGGTTTGTTGTGGGTCACAAAGATCTCCGGCTCATGGCGAAGTTTTTTTAGATCTTCAGCCAGCAGTGATGGGCAGTAGTGGCGCGCCTTGAGGCTCAACTCTTTATCTTTATTACCAAATGCGGCTTCAACCAGCAGCAGATCGAGTCGTTCGTGCGCATTTAGCGCGGCCCAGAAAGTGTCATTCGTCACTGTGTCACCGGTAAAAGCGAACACACCACCGCTGTCGCAGGCGACCCGATAGCCCACCGCCGGGACAATATGGTTAACAGGAATCATCTCTAACGAGCGCCCTTCAAGTTCACAGGTTTCACCCGGTGAAAGAACATCGTAGGCCATCACAGGAATTTCCGGGGTCGGTAACTTGGCAAAGTCGGGCCAGATCGCCCAGTTAAAGATGTGTTTTTTCAGTACTTCAATCGTCGGAGCCTGGGCATGAATCATGATCGGCTGCTTAAGCTGATCAAAAATACTATCGACCATTAGCGGCAAGCAGGCGATGTGATCCAGATGGGAGTGGGTGACAAAGACGTGACGAATCTTCGCCATCTCTTCTAGCGTGAGCTCTCCAATACCGGTTCCGGCATCGATTAGGATATCGTCGTCGATCAATAGCGAGGTCGTTCGTAATCCATTCCCGATCCCTCCACTACAGCCCAGCACACGCAATTTCATTCTATGCTTCCCGAATTGACGCTTTCAGTTCGTTCAATTAAGAAAGCGACACCATAAACTAATGATTTTTCATGGTACGTATTGAAATGTATTTTTGAAATCATCCTGCCATTTCACCTTAAATCCGCCTTAAAATCCCTTAACGGGCCATGTATCGCCATGAATATGGTGTTAATATGGTCTGTTACGGTGCGCCGCGAC
>DRLG01000047.1 GCA_011053135.1 Chromatiales bacterium | reverse complement strand
CAGTTTACGATTCAGGGGGTAACCCTGAGGATACGAGGTGCCGATTGTGAGGCGGGAGAGAAGGTGAGGGTAGTCGGTGTTGATGGGATAGATCGTGAGCTACTGATGGTGGAACCGCTAGAGGAAACCGAAGCATAGTGGGGGTATGTTGATCGCTTTAATGTTGAGCGATTAGAAAAAACCTCCAGCGCATCAGTAATCAGTAGGTGTGCTGGGCTGTTCATCTGCTGAGCCTGAGTGAGGCGCAGACTGAAAAAACTGATAAAATCAGCGCAACCTTTTTAATGCCAGGAACGATCTGTGACCAATAATGATGTTTTACGCCGTATTCGTTATACCTTTGATTTTAATGATTCAGAGATGATGGCGATATTTTCGCAGGCAGATCTTGAGGTGACGCGTGAGCAGGTGAGCGCATGGTTGAAGGCCGATGATGATCCCGCTTTTAAGGCGTGCAGTGATCTGCAGCTGGCACTGTTTCTTAACGGTTTGATTAATGAACGGCGCGGGAGAAGAGAGGGTGAACAACCAGTGCCAGAGAAACGTTTAAATAATAATATCATTTTTAGAAAGCTGAAAATCGCACTAAATTTGAGCGCAGACGATACGCTGGAGATCCTCGCGTTAACAAAAGTCTGCCTCAGCAAACATGAGTTGAGCGCTTTTTTCAGGAAGCCCTCACATAAAAACTATCGTGAATGTCAGGATCAGGTGTTACGTAATTTTTTGATGGGGATACAGCTTAAATATCGCCCCCCGGGTTGATCTCCGCTGAACGAAACCTGGTCGTCGGTCGTCACTATTTAAGGCGGCAGTGCTCGATCTCTCTTAATGTTGCCTCTAATCCCCGCCGCTTTAGCAGCTCCATGTTGGTTTGAGGAATGCTGAGAACAGCTGGGTGTGTCGCGCGCGCATGTTCGACACTCGCTTCCCGGATCAGATGAAAGAGGGGGTGGAGTGAGCGGTTGGTAAAATTGCGCACATCAGCGGCCCCCAGGTCGGCAAACTGGTAGTCCGGGTGAAAACTGGCGACCTGAATGGTGCCCGCCAGGTTAAGCTGTTCGATGAGCGCATCGACAACAGTCAGGAAATCATTGTACTCATCAAAAGCGTTAAAGCAGTTGGGGGTGATGAAAAGGGTGGTCTCGATCACGCTGATATCACTGTCGCGCAGCTGTAGCAGCGCTTCAATTAATGCGGCTATGACCGCTTCAGGCTCTTTTTCCAGGCAGACGATGTAGTGGATCGTCTCCTGCTGGAAAGGTTTATGGGCAAAGGGGCAGAAGTTATGGCGGAGCACGATCTGTTGAAGCCAGCGACGCGTTTCAGCAATCACCCTGGCGGTGGTGCTGTTATCGCACATCGGTTATCTCCACCGGATCACCGATCGTAATAAATCCATCCTGAATAACGCGGCAGCAGACACCGCCACGCCACTCCTTATTCAGTGCGTCAAACAGTGCGTCGTCTACCTCTCGCATGCGGCTGCACGGCTCTGTTTCCTGGGTAATCAGCAGCTGTAGCTGGCCGATGGTAAGGCGCTTTCCGCTCGATTCACGCAGGTTTATCCCTTCAATATAGAGGTTAGCCCGTCGTGCCAGCCAGGGGTGTTCCGCTCTATTCTCCTCACAGGCTGCCTGCCAGCCTTCACGCGTTAACAGAGTGACCTGTCTTGCGCCCGGCTTGCCGCGAAAGTCATTGGCGACTCCTGATGTGGTGGTGACCTGTGCATGATCCAGCTCACACATGGCGCCTCGTTTTTTATGTTTGATGGCGATGGCTAATAGAAGTCCCACGATGACGGTTGCCCCTTTTTGCTGGTTTTTCGAGAAAGATGCTGCTTCAGAGCAGTTAAGCCGATACTATTATCCGCTAATAGTCGTTGACAACAAGGGAATCGTCTATATAATAATAACTGCTTGAAAGTTCGTCTTACATTTATGCACAACCATTTCGATGTCCTGTATTAGTTCTCGTCCTGATTACCATAAGTAATAGCAGCACTTCTCAACAAATGGCCTTCTCAGATTGGGATGGCTGAAATTACTCAAATTTTAATTAGGAATATAACTATGTCTACAACTACCGGTACCGTTAAGTGGTTCAACGAATCTAAAGGTTTTGGTTTTATCGAGCAGCAGTCTGGTCCAGACGTTTTTGCTCATTTCAGTGCGATTTCAGGTGACGGTTTCAAAACCCTTACCGAAGGTCAGCAGGTTGAATTCACCGTGACCCAGGGTCAGAAAGGTCCTCAGGCTGAGAATATCGTAGCGATCTAGTTTTTATCGCTGCTGGTCTGCAATGCGGGCCAGTGTCACTCCAGTACTGGAGTGAAAACAGAAAGGGCAGGGCCTATCGGTCCTGCCCTTTTTTGTTGGTCAGATATGCTGATCAATAATCACTGACGGCTACACGGCCGGGAACATTGTATGCATGAGCGCGCTTTTTCATCCCTGACACTTCAATCCGCCCTGATCGAGAACCTGGCCTCGCTTGAATATCTTGAGATGACGCCGGTTCAGGCGCAGAGCCTGCCTCACATCCTGGCTGGTAAAGATGTTATCGCTCAGGGAAAAACAGGTTCAGGTAAAACCGCAGCATTTAGTCTGGGGTTGCTTGACAAGCTGGATATAAAGCAGTTCCGGGTGCAGGCGCTGGTGTTGTGTCCGACGCGGGAGCTAGCCGACCAGGTGGCGAAAGAGATTCGCAGACTGGCCCGGTCGATCCAGAACATTAAGGTGTTAACCCTCTGTGGCGGTATTCCATTTAAGGCGCAGCGAGGCTCAATGGAGGGGGGTGCCCATATTGTTGTTGGGACACCGGGGCGAGTGGAAGAACATCTGCGTCGAGGGACGTTAACGCTCGACGACCTGCGCACCTTCGTGCTGGATGAGGCAGACAGAATGCTCGATATGGGTTTTCAATCCTCGCTAGATGCGATCACTGACTGCCTCCCCAGAGAGCGTCAAACCCTGTTGTTTAGTGCGACCTACCCAGACGAAATTAAGTCGATCGCTAAACGCATCATGAACAGACCGGTGGTGGTGCAGGTTGAAGCGACGCATAGCAGCAGCACTATCCAGCAACATCTATTTAAGGTCGGTGAGGGCGCATCACGCTTGACTGCATTGCGGCTGTTGCTACAGCACTATCGCCCGGAATCTACGCTGGTGTTCTGCAACACCAGAAAAGAGACGCAGGAGGTTGCCGAATCGCTACATGCACTGGGCTTTAGTGCGCTGGCATTGCATGGCGATCTGGAGCAGAAAGAGCGCGACCGTATTCTGGTGCGCTTCTCAAATAAGAGTGTCTCAATATTGGTGGCGACGGATGTCGCTGCACGCGGGCTGGATATCGATGCACTTGATGCCGTGATCAACTACCGCGTGGCTAACGATTTAGAGGTTCATATTCATCGCGTGGGACGGACTGGAAGAGCCGGTAGCCGCGGCATGGCATGCACGCTCTATAGCGAAAAAGAGCGGTATAAGATCGAACGCCTTGAGGCATACCTTGGCCACTCAATTGAAGTTGAAGCGCTGCCGCCCGTTAATCTGCGGGATCAACCAGCCTATCAGCCAGCGATGGCAACTTTGCAGATTGGCGGCGGTAAAAGACAGAAAGTGCGGGCTGGTGATATTTTAGGGGCGCTCACGGGCGACAATGGCATCGAAGGCAGGCAGGTCGGAAAGATTCAGATCTTCGATCAGTGGGCCTATGTGGCGGTGAGTCGCAAGGTTGCCAGCCATGCACTGGCCAGGTTAAGCAGTGGTAAATTAAAAGGGCGTTCTTTCCGGGTTTTTCTGATGT
>DRLG01000046.1 GCA_011053135.1 Chromatiales bacterium | reverse complement strand
GCGCTACAGGATCACAAACGTGCCGTCATCATGGGCAGCAAGTCATTCGGGAAAGGCTCTGTACAGACCATCCTGCCGATGAACAACGGCGCAGCGCTTAAACTCACCACCGCGCGATACTACACACCAGCAGGGCGTTCAATTCAGGCGGAAGGGATCGTACCCGACATCCCGCTTGACCGCATCAACCTCACTGCCGCCAATGAACCAGAATTTGAACCTGTTAGTGAAGCTGACCTCGCCGGCCACCTGGATAACGGACAGGGCGATACAGAAAATAGATCTGAGCAAACTGAAGGTAAAGTGGCGCAACATTCTGTCGATAATGACTATCAACTCTATGAAGCACTTAACCTGTTAAAGGGGCTGTACATTCTTACCCAGTAAGGGGCGGGGATAAACACAGTTCGCTGAATAACGAATGATGACAAAACGCCTCTTATTGCTACTGCTATTTTTTTTGAACACCAGCCAGGCTGCGGTAGCGAGCGAGGCAAACTTTGGCTTTAATCGTGCCGCCCCGCTCAATATCCAGCAGCCGCTGCCGGCAATCAGCATCATTATTGATGACCTTGGAGAGCAACTGAATAGCGGCAGGCGTGCCATTGCGCTACCGGGGGCGATCACCTACGCATTTCTCCCTTACACCAGCCATGCGGTTCAACTGGCACAGATGGCGCACCAGCAAGATAAAGAGGTGATGCTTCATATGCCGATGCAACCGCTCGGGAATAACACATTGGGAGAGGGCGGCCTAACCCTGGCGATGTCGCAGCAAAACTTCATCACCACCTTAAAGGAAAATCTGAATGCCATCCCGCACATCAGCGGCATCAACAACCACATGGGCAGCCTGCTCACCCAGCATTCAGAGCAGATGACCTGGTTAATGGAGGCGCTCAGTGAACGTGACAACCTCTACTTTGTAGACAGCCGTACCACCGAACGCACCGTCGCCTATAATATTGCAGCAGAACACAACATCCCAACCATCAATCGCAACGTATTCCTTGATAATGTCCGCAGTGAAAAAGAGATCGGCAGACAGTTTGAACGCCTGCTCAAACTCGCCAAACAGAACGGTACTGCCGTCGCAATTGGCCACCCCTACCCTGAAACGATCGCCTTTCTCGAACAGATGCTTCCGACCCTCAAACAGCAGGGCGTTGAGCTAATCCGAACTTCAAAGATGATCAAACGAAAAGAGCTCATTGAGTTCACCATCCCACAGGCAATGTTTGCCGCAAAAGCGCTCCGCGATTCAACCGATCAAACGGTAACAGGCGGCTCACCGCGCCCCTCTCTCATTCAATAAGAACCCTCTGCGCAAAAAATAGTTTTCGTTCCAGTAAGGCAAAAGCTGGTGAAAAGCCGCTGTTTGCGACTGTAAATGGTGATGCTGAGGTATTGTTAACGCCACTGGTACGGAAAGTATGAACTGTGTAGCGCTCTCAATACGTTAAGTTAATCGCGCAGTTCATTACGTGGCCATGCAAACATCAGCACCAGAAAGCCGATGCCGCCCAGTAGCCAGGTCATCCAGGGTGCATCACCGATCATCATGGGGGAGTAGCCATCCAGCCCCAGCAGAATTGCGGCGCTAATAATCAACGCGCTGCCGACGATCGCCGCATAGGTACGGCGATTTGCATCAAGCAGGGTGCGCTCAATCTTACGCAGCTCCTGCGACTGCCACTCCACTTTTAATTCACCATCACGCGCCTGCTGCAGCACCTCATGCAGTAGTAGTGGCATTTCGGGCAGCCGATCCAGCCAGAGCGGTGCGTTGCGCTTCATTGAACTCACAAAGGCGCGACCGCCAAGGTTTTCACTCATCCAGCGTTCAAGAAAGGGTTTTGCAGTCTGCCATAGATCAAGATCGGGATAGAGCTGTCGCCCCAGCCCTTCGATATTCAGCAACGTCTTCTGCAGCAGCACCAGCTGCGGCTGCACTTCCATATTGAAGCGGCGTGCGGTTTGAAAAAGACGCAACAGCAGCCGTCCAAATGAGATATCTTTTAATGGACGTTCAAAGATAGGCTCACAGACACTCCGAATGGCGGCCTCAAATTCATCAACACGCGTCCCCTTCGGCACCCATTCCGACTGCACATGCAGCTCTGCCACACGACGATAGTCACGATTAAAAAAGGCGAGAAAGTTCTCGGCAAGGTAGTGCTGATCTTCCGGACTCAGGGTTCCCATGATGCCGAAGTCGATCGCGATATACTGCCCCTGCGGCGAAACAAAAATATTACCGGGGTGCATATCTGCATGAAAAAAATTGTGTTTGAAGACCTGAGTGAAAAATATCTCGACACCCGTTTCAGATAGTTTTTTAAGATCGATACCCTGTCGTCGCAGCTCATCGACATCACTGATCGGTGTACCAAAAATGCGCTCCATCACCATCACGTTGCGACGCGTCTGTGGCCAGTAGACCTCCGGTACATAGAGAAGATCGCTCGTGGAAAAATTACGCCGCAGCTGCGATGCACTGGCGGCCTCTTTCATCAGATCCAGCTCATCATAAATCGTCTTTTCATACTCCTGTACCACCTCAAGCGGACGCAGGCGTCGCCCTTCAGACCAGTAACGCTCGACCATTTCGGCCATAATATAGAGCAGGCTGAGGTCACGTTTGATGGTTTTCTTAATCCCCGGGCGCACCACTTTCACAATCACTTCCTTGCCATCCAGCAGGGTGGCGACATGCACCTGCGCGATCGATGCCGACGCCAGCGGCACTTCATCGAATGACAGAAAGACCCTGTTCAGCGGCTCTCCATAAGCCTCTTCAATAATCTGGCCAGCTTCACTGCCGGGAAAGGGCGGCACATTATCCTGAAGCTTCGCCAGCTCATCGGCGATCTCATCAGGGAGCAGGTCTTTACGGGTTGAAAGGATCTGGCCAAACTTGACAAAGATCGGCCCTAACTCTTCCAGAGTACGACGGATGCGCACCGCATGCGGCTCACGCCTACCTCTGCGGAACCAGTTCCACGGCAACAGGTGCAGCATAAAACGAAACGGGCGAAACAGATGCATCTGCAACACCACCTCATCGAGCCCATGCTTAACCAGGATTCGATTGATATGCAGCAGGCGAAAAACCTGACTGGGTTTAATGATCACTCAGCCTCTCCTCGGCTCTTCAGCAGGCGTTGCACACGCGCTTCAAGACGGTCAACATCGGCTCGCAGCGTATCCACCGCCTCAAGAAATGGGCCGATCTCTTCACGGTGCGGCAGCAGCCGACTCTCTTCCTGCAGGTATTCACCCACATCCTGCGCTAACGTCGTGCGCGTCTGCGCCGCCCAGTCGGCCACACCACGCACCACATTTCCGATCTTGTGCCCCACCACATCACCCACCAGTTTTGATAGCTGCTCTTCCCAGTCAAGATCGAGTTCATTCATGATGTCACGCACGCGCTGACCCGTTTCGGTATCCCCCTCAATCTCAACATCACCAG
>DRLG01000045.1 GCA_011053135.1 Chromatiales bacterium | reverse complement strand
TCGTGCTGGTGAGTTTTGTGATGATGATCTAAACGGATGTGCGCTGGTGGTTGCGGCGACAGATGATGCGGGGATTAACCGTGCTGTTTATGATGCGGCGGAAAAAAGGAACCTGCCGGTGAATGTGGTGGACTGCCCTGAGCTCTGTCGTTTTATTTTCCCATCGATTGTCGATCGTACGCCGGTTACTGTTGCCGTCTCGACCAGCGGCACCTCGCCAGTGCTGGCGCGTATGTTACGCGCTCATCTGGAGACGATTATTCCAGCAGGTTATGGACGACTGGCCAGCTTGTTGGCCAGTTTTCGCGACAGCGCCAGGGCGCGTTTTCCTGCAATGAAAAACCGCCGCCATTTCTGGGAGCGTATCCTGCAGGGGCCCGCTACCGAGATGGTCTTCTCCGGCCGGGAAAAGGATGCCACGCGCCTGATTCAGGATGCGCTGGATAGTGGCGAATCGGCAGCAGAGAAAAGCGGGGAGGTGGCGCTGGTGGGGGCGGGGCCGGGTGATCCCGATCTGCTCACCTTTCGCGCGTTACGCCTGATGCAGCAGGCCGACGTGGTGCTCTATGATCGACTGGTTTCGAGAGCGGTGCTTGATCTGGTGCGGCGTGAGGCGGAGCAGATCTATGTCGGCAAAAAGCGTGATTATCATGCCGTGCGCCAGGATGAGATCAACCAGACACTGGCCGATCTTGCGAAGGCGGGAAAACGCGTTGTGCGCCTCAAGGGGGGAGACCCCTTTATCTTTGGTCGTGGTGGTGAAGAGATCGCAACACTGGCGGAGCAGGGTGTTCCATTTCAGGTAGTGCCGGGGATTACGGCGGCCAGTGGTTGTGCCAGTTATGCCGGTATCCCACTAACGCATCGTGACTATGCGCAGTCGGTGCGATTTGTGACCGGGCAGTTGAAAGATGGTTCGATTGATCTGGACTGGGATAGCCTTGCACAGCCGCAGCAGACAGTTGTTATCTATATGGGGCTTCAGGGGTTGCCTGTGATCTGTAGACAGCTCATCGCACATGGCGCGGCTGGCTCGTTATCTGTAGCACTGGTGCAGCAGGGGACAACGGTGCATCAACAGGTCATCACTGGCACGTTAGCAACATTGCCTGCTCTGATAGCTGAAAAAGAGATACATGCACCGACGTTATTGATTATTGGTGAGGTGGTTTCACTGCATAAACAGTTGGCGTGGTTTCAGCCGCTGAGAAATGATTAGCTTTTTATGCTGCGGGCAGGACTGCCGCTGTGGCACTCAACAAGGGGCGATCTGTTCGGTAGCGACTACGGCGGCACCGGCCTATTCTGAGTGTAACCCCACTGATTGGTGAGGCTGTGGTCGAAGTAGGCCTCCCATGTGATCGCATCGACGTTGAAACTGCCCTGTTCATAAGTATAGGTACCCGCTGAGCCACCTGGGCCAGAACCGTCGGTGTAGGTGTAGCGTCCTCCCTCAATGGTGGAGTTCTGGACATCTGTTGCGAAGTTGAATTGACCGCTGCCCTGATAGTCATCCGCGAGGTTTAAGGTGTACGAGAGGATACCGGGGGTTGTGTTATCACCGTAACTGCTGTTGCTCATATCCAGCTGAAAAAGTGAGGTCAGGCTGGGGAGAGTAAGCATCTGTGTGATTTTCGGTTTTCGGTCAAATTTGTCTTTGGTGAAATCGATGTAAATTTCGCCGTCAGAGACAATCTGTCTCACCAGTACTTTTCGTGGATTGGCCTCCCCGTTGCCCGCATCTGGACCCAATGGGGTGACGTTATTGTCACCAAAACCACCGCCACCCACTGCAGAACCTGGCCCTCCCTGGAAGGAGCCGAATCCGCGCTGGATGTAGACCTCCTGGGCAAAGCCGCTGGTAGGGTCACCCATAATGATATGGAAATAACTGAGACCTGTTTCCGGGTCGGTAACAATTTCTGGTAGCTGATTTCCTCCTCGTGTTAGGAAAGGGGTAGTGCCGGCTATGCTTGAGGATCCCCGGGTGAAATCTGTGCCGATTCCACCGCCATCATCAGGCATAAAATCGAGCACAAAATCAGCGCGAGCGGAGAGGCTGAACAAAAGGCAGAGTGAAGCAATACAGATTTTGTGTTGAACTATGGACTGCTTCATAACGCTGCATAATCCTGATGGTGTTGGGTGGTGGTTCTGTGGTGTCCTACCAATGGCCGCTAAGGGGAGATTAAAACCGGGGGGGCAGCTGACCGTTCCGTACAAGTAGATATATCGGCAGTTACTGCCCATAATTTAGTCAGGATGTTGCGTTACTCTCGTGATGCTAAATTTTTATCGTACCGGCTGCTTTTGCCGGGAGCTGTCGTTAACACGAGGTAAATGAGGCGGGGAGGGGTCGTAGGGCTGAAGTGGCTATTGCTGTGGCAGTGTATAGTGAGTTGAGGAACGCGAGTTGGCCCCTTACTATTTTAAACTACGGCGGTACCGGCCTGTTCTGAGTGTAACCCCACTGATTGGTGAGGCTGTGGTCGAAGTAGGCCTCCCATGTGATCGCATCGACGTTGAAACTGCCCTGTTCATAAGTATAGGTACCCGCTGAGCCACCTGGGCCAGAACCGTCGGTGTAAGTGTAGCGTCCTCCCTCAATGGTGGAGTTCTGGACATCTGTTGCGAAGTTGAATTGACCGCTGCCCTGATAGTCATCCGCGAGGTTTAAGGTGTACGAGAGGATGCCGGGGGTTGTGTTATCACCGTAACTGCTGTTGCTCATATCCAGCTGAAAAAGTGAGGTCAGGCTAGGGAGAGTAAGCATCTGTGTAATTTTCGGTTTTCGGTCAAATTTATCTTTGGTGAAATCGATGTAAATTTCGCCGTCAGAGACAATCTGTCTCACCAGTACTTTTCGTGGATTGGCCTCCCCGTTGCCCGCATCCGGACCCAATGGGGTGACGTTATTATTACCAAAACCACCGCCACCCACTGCAGAACCTGGCCCTCCCTGGAAGGAGCCGAATCCGCGCTGGATGTAGACCTCCTGGGCAAAGCCGCTGGTAGGGTCACCCATAATGATATGGAAATAACTGAGACCTGTTTC